>QMPQ01000085.1 GCA_003648635.1 Bacteroidota bacterium
GCCGGTGAATAAACCAGGTATTCTTGATAGTTGTTTACTGGTCCTGAATGACTGGTCCAATTACCTCTTGCTAACCGAAGAAGAGATCGATGCAGAACGTGGAGTGATTAAGGAAGAGTGGCGCACCCGAAGAACTGCACAATTCAGAATGTACTCAGCCTCCATGAAGTACCTCTATCCAAATTCAAAATTTGCAGAGCGGGATGTGATAGGAGATCTGGATGTAATCGAGAATTTTGAATATGATGCACTGAGGGATTTTTATCACAAGTGGTATAGAACTGATCTTCAGGCCATTGCCATGGCTGGTGATTTCGATGCTATAGAGATGGAAAACAAGGTGATCGATCTGTTTTCAAAGATTCCGGCTGTTGAAAATGCTCCGGAAAGGCCTTTCTATGAAATCCCGGATCAAGATGCGCCTGTTTATGGACTTGTAACCGATGCAGAGGCCGACCAGACTATTATTCAATACATGATTCGTCACAGGAAAAGCGACGACGGACCTGAAACCTTTATGGGACACCGGGAGCGGTATATTCACCAGCTCTTTAACTCTATGACGGGACAACGCATGCAGGAGTTGGTTCAAAAGGGCGATCCTCCATTTGTTGTTGGGGTGATCAATTATGGAGATTATGAGAGAGGCTATGAAGCCCTGAGTGCCATCGCCCTGCCAAAGCCCAACCAGGAGGAACTAGGTTTTACAGCACTAATAAGCGAGCTGGAGCGGGTAAAACGATATGGATTTACTCAGGGAGAGCTGGACCGTGCCAAAGCAGAGATACTTGCCCAATGGGAGAAGTATTATAAAGAGCGGGATAAGATCAGCAATGAGGAGCATATCAATGCCTACGTGGACAATTTCTTAGATGGGGATGCCTATCCCTCAACAGAATTTGGATACCAGGCTGTTCAGACCATTCTTCCCACCATTACCCTGGCAGATTTCATGCAGCGCTTACCAACATGGATTGATGGTAAAAATCAGGTATTGGTGGTACAGGGACCAGAAGGAGAGGGAGTGGAGCATTTATCAGAAGCTGCTTCCATGGCCATCCTGGAGCAAGTCGCGGCAGCTGATTTGGAGCCTTACCAGGACGAGGAACTTGCGGAATCGCTGGTCTCCGGCGAACTGGCACCGCATGCAGTTGTCAGCGAGAAGAATCTGGAGGTGCTGGATGCAGTGGAATGGACCCTGGAGAATGGTGCCCGTGTGATTTTCCGACAGGCAGCGTACGAAAAGGACCAGATCCAGATCAGGGCTTACAGCAAGGGAGGCAGCTCTCTTTATGGAGATGAAGATGTGCCCACAACAGATATGCTGACCATGCTGATCCAAATGTACGGGGTAGGGGATTTTGATGCCATGGGGCTTCAGAAAATGCTGACAGGGAAAAACATCTCCCTGCAGCTGAGTCTGAGAAATCTCTCAGAAGGATTGAACGGAACTGCCAGTCCCCAGGATATGGAGGCAATGATGCAGCTGATATATCTGCATTTTAATCAACCCAGGTTTGATAAAGAGGCGCATGATGCAATTATTGCCAGGTATATGGCTTTCGTGGAGAATATGAACAACAATCCCCAGAAAGTGATGGGCGATTCATTGAACCTGATTGCCACAAATTATCACCCACGTACCAGAGTTTTGGACCAGGAATTTCTTCAGGATGTAGACTATGAAAGAATTGAAGCAGTATACCGTGAGCGCTTCGCCGATGCAAGCGATTTCTTCTTTATTATCGTCGGTAATATGGAAGCGGAAGAGGTGAAGTTACTGGCTCAAAAGTATATTGGAGCCATAAGCGATCTGGACAGGACTGAAACCTGGATTGATCACAAAGTATATGAACCGGAAGGTTTAGTGGAAAAGACCATCCCCCTTGCTCTGGAAACTCCCAAGGCCAATGTAAATATCATAATCAACCAGGAGATGGACTATAGTCCTTATAACCAGATGGTCTTAAGGGTAATTGAGGGAATCCTGGACCTCAGGTATGTGGAGTCTATCAGGGAAGAAGAGGGTGGAACTTATGGGGTAAGGATCAGAACCTCAGTGAGCAAATGGCCATTGGAGAAGGCAAGCATGCAGATAAATTTTGACTGTGATCCCGACCGGGCAGTAGACCTGAAGGAAAAGGTATTTGCCGAACTGAAGAAACTGGCCACAGAAGGCCCAACGGAAACGGACCTCTCCAAAACCACTGAAAATATTCTGAAGGACAGACAGGAAAGCAAGGAGCACAATTCCTACTATCTGTCAACTCTTCTTAGCTACTACCTCTATGGGATCAATTTTGATGATCCGGCGAATTATGAGGATATCGTCAATGAAATCACTGTTAAAGATGTCAAAAAAGTGATGCAGTCTTTCTATGCCGATTCTAATATAATTGATGTGGTCTTTGTCCCACAGGAGGAAGCTCTTGCGGAATAGTATGGAGGATTTTTAAAAGAGCCCGTGGATCTGTGCGTCGATGTCGTCGATAACCTTACTTAGATCTTCCGGTTTATCCCGGAAATTGTTGTTGTCCACATTCACAATCAACAATTTACCAAGGTTATAAGTCTCGACCCAGGCTTCGTAACGTTCATTCAGATGTTTCAGGTAATCCAGGCGAATGTTGTTCTCATATTTTCTTCCCCTTTGCTGTATCTGCTCAACTATTGTTGGAATGGAGGCGCGCAGGTAGATCAGCAGGTCGGGAGGTTCTATCAGGGAGCTCATCAGATTGAAGAGAGCAAAGTAGTTTTCAAAGTCCCTGGTACTCATTAATCCCATGCTGTGAAGGTTGGGAGCAAAAATAAAGGCGTCCTCATAAATAGTACGGTCCTGGATGATTTTTTTTCCCGACTGACGAATCTTTACAATCTGGCTGAAACGGCTGTTTAGAAAATAGATCTGCAGGTTAAAAGACCAGCGCTGCATGTCCTGGTAAAAGTCATTCAAATAGGGATTGTCATCCACATCTTCATAGTGTGCTTCCCAGGCGTAATGCTTAGATAATAAACTTGTTAAGGTGGTTTTACCGGACCCGATGTTTCCCGCAACAGCTACATGCATATATCTTGATTTAATGGGTGAGTCAGACTAAAGATAGTAACTTTATCGGGTTAAAATGTCAGATAGTTCATCTAAATATTTCCTATCGTTTGCAAGCCTTGGAATTTTGTTTTGTCCGCCCAGTTTCCCACGTTTTCGCATCCAATTATAAAAGGTTCCGGGTTGAAGTGAAACTACTTTTGGAAGCATCAGAGTAAGGTCTTTGTACCGTTTGGCTTCGTAATCCGAGTTGACGGATTGAAGCGCAGTATCGAGCACCTCTGTGAATCGATCCAGCTTGTCAGGGGGCGTCTCAAATTCAATCATCCATTCATGTCCCCCTTTGGAATTGTCACTCATAAACACGGGCCCTGCTGTGTATTCCTTGATCACTGCCCCGGTCTCCTGGCATGCTTTCATCAGTGCTTTCTCAGCGTTCTCCATAATCACCTCTTCCCCAAAAGCATTGATGTAGGATTTGGTGCGTCCTGAAATTTTAATCCTGTGCGGATTGAGGGAGGTGAATATGACCGTATCGCCGATCATATAACGCCACAATCCAGCATTGGTGGTAATCACAATGACGTAGTTCACTCCCTTTTCCACGTTGCCAACGGTATAGATGGGAGGATTGGGTTCATCCATGCGATCCAGGGGGAGAAATTCATAAAATATACCAAAGTCGAGCATCAGGAGCATATCATCCCGTTCCAGATCGTCCTGGATCGCAAAGAAGCCTTCTGAAGCGTTGTAGGTTTCCAGGTAGTTCATCTTGTCGGAAGGAATCAGCTTTTTGAAGGATTCACGGTAGGGAGTAAAACTAACCCCTCCATGGGTGAAGAGCTCCAGGTTGGGCCAAACATCAAGGATATTGTCTTTTCCTGTGAAGTCGAGAACTGCCCTTAAAAGCACCAGGTTCCAGGAAGGGACGCCTGCAATGCTGGTCACATTTTCATTGATGGTGTAGCGGGTAATTCTATCAAGCTTTTCTTCGAAATCGGGTATCAGGGCAATTTCGGAAGTCGGTGTTCGGATAAATTGGGCCCAGAAGGGAAGGTTTTCAATGAGCACTGCCGACAGGTCCCCGTAGTAGGACTGGTTGCTAAGATTATTAACTTCCGCACTTCCTCCCAGTGTAAGGGTTTTTCCTTTCAGAACGGAACTATCAGGTTTCTGTTTTGTATAAAATGCAATCACATCCTTGCCGGCCCTGAAGTGGCAATCTTCCATTGCTTCGTTGCTGACCGGGATAAACTTACTCTTATCGGAAGTGGTGCCTGACGATTTGGCAAACCATTTGATCTCAGTGGGCCATAGCAGGTTTTGTTCGCCTTCACGAAGCCGGTTGATATAGGGTTTTACATCATCATAGGTAGAAATGGGGACTCTAAGCTGAAATTCTTCGATGGTAGAGATGGAGTCGTAACCATACTGAATACCCCAGGTGGTCCGCATCGCCTGTTCTATCAATCTGCTAAAAACTTCCCGCTGTACATCAATGGGATATTTCATGAACAGCTCAATCTGGTGGAGCCGTTTCACATTCACCCATGATATGATGGAATTCAGCAGGGGCATGCAGGATCGTTTACAGGATCAGCATGGCATCTCCATAGGTACCGAACTTGTACTTCTCCTTAATGGCAACCTCATAGGCATGCATCAGTTGATTGTAGCCTGCGAAAGCAGAGACCATCATCAGCAATGTTGAATAAGGCAGGTGGAAGTTAGAGATCATCCTGTTGGGTACACTGAATTCGTAGGGAGGAAAGATAAATTTATTGGTCCACCCGTCAAACTCTTTCAGGAATCCATCAGTGGAAACAGAACTCTCGAGGGTTCTCATAACGGTCGTTCCAACAGCGCATACATTATTTTTCCGATCTTTGGCTGCATTAACCAGATCTACAGAATCATTCTGGATATATATTCTTTCGGAGTCCATCTTATGTTTGGTCAGGTCCTCCACATCTACAGTTCGAAAATTACCAAGTCCAACGTGAAGCGTGATATAGGCAAAATTAACTCCCTTGATCTCAAGACGCTTCAATAGTTCCCGGCTGAAGTGCATGCCTGCTGTGGGAGCTGCTACGGCACCTTCATGCTTTGCATAAACAGTCTGGTATCTTTCTTTGTCCTCCGGCTCCACTTTCCGTTCGATAAATTTGGGAAGTGGAGTTTCACCCAGTTCAAACAGTGTTTTTTTGAATTCATCATAGTCTCCATCGTAGAGGAAGCGAAGGGTTCTTCCCCTGGAGGTGGTGTTATCAATCACCTCGGCAACAAGTACATCATCTTCTCCGAAGTAGAGTTTGTTTCCGATCCGGATTTTTCGGGCTGGATCTACAAGTACATCCCAGAGACGTTGTTCCCGGTTAAGCTCCCTTAATAGAAACACTTCTATCTCGGCTCCGGTTTTCTCCTTGTTTCCATATAGACGGGCAGGAAACACCTTGGTATCATTGAACACCATTACATCACGATCATCGAAATAGTTGATGACATCTTTAAAAGTTAGGTGCTCAATTTGTTCTGTTTCGCGGTGCAAAACCATCAGTCTTGATTCATCACGATTCTTGGCTGGGAATTTTGCAACCAGCTCAGGGGGTAAGTTGAATTTGTACTGGGAAAGCTTCATATGATAGGATGTGAATTTTTGATTGAGGCGAGCCTCGTTATACGTAAGAAACACAAAAAGGTTACAAAGGTTTAAGATTATTTATAAAGTTCTCTACGGAAATGGCCTGATCCACATGGTAGGGGCCAATTCTGGTCCGTCTGAGCCCGGTCAAATGGGCCCCTGAATCGAGCATAGATCCCAGGTCTCTGGCCAGAGATCTGATATATGTGCCCTTGCTGCAATCTACCTGGAGTGTAAGGTCGGGCAGCTCTGCAGATAGCAATTTCAGCTGGGATATGTGTACATGCTGAGGCTTCAGTATAACCGTTTTGCCTTTTCTGGCCATGGCGTAGGCGCGTTTTCCATCTACACTTTTAGCTGAATAGAGGGGAGGCATCTGTTCCTGATCACCTGAAAGCTGCGTTAGAGCCTGCTCAATTTTTTCGGGAGTCACATGCTCCCAGGGAAATGTAAGATCTACTTCTGTTTCCAGGTCGAAGGAAGGAGTGGTGGCTCCAAGCCTGACCTGTGCTGTATAAGCCTTATCCATATCCTGGTACTGCATGATCTGCTTGGTGGCCTTCCCCGTACAGATGATAACCAGTCCGGTAGCCAGAGGGTCCAGGGTACCTGCATGCCCTACCTTGATTTTCTGGATTCCCAGGTTGTGTCTGAGCGATTTTCGGATCTTGTTGACCACATCAAATGATGTCCAGGTCAGGGGCTTGTCAATGTAAAGAACTGTTCCTTCAAGGAATGTTTCGGGACGATTATACTCCATTGAATCAGGCAAATATGATTGAAATGATTCCCACTACCACGCAATAGATGGCAAACCAGTAAAGGTTTCCTTTTTTTACAAGATTGATCATCCACCTGCAGGCTAAGTATCCGGATAAGTAAGCTGCCAGGAAACCAATGATCAGGGAGCTTATGGAAATACCAACTTCCGAAGAGGATGATGACATAGAAAGAATATCCAGCAGGGCGGCACCCATGATAGGGAACAGCACCATCAGAAAGGAAAACTGTGCCACATCGCTGCGCCCGTTCTTTAATAAAAGACCAGTAGAGATGGTTGCCCCGGATCTGGAAATTCCTGGAATGATCGCCATAGCCTGTGCAAGGCCCATAAGCAGCGCATCCAGGTACGGAATCTTCTTTTTTCCTGGTTTGACCAGCTGGGTGGAGATCAGCAACAGGGCTGTTATCAAAAGGGCACCGCCTACCAGCACCAGGTTTCCAGAAAAGAAAGAAGCTGCCTCATCCCAGAATAGGACTCCCACGATCAGGATCGGAATCATAGAGACAAATATCTTGGATACATACCGGGTCTCCTCGTTCCATTGAAATTTGAACAGACCAGTAAAGAGTTTAAGAATATCCTTATAGAATACGGTGATGGTACTTAGTACGGTGGCAAAATGAACCAGAACGGTGAAGGATAGACTCTCCTTTACTTCTACGTTTAGGAGGACTTTCCCTATTTCAAGATGTCCACTGCTGCTTACAGGAAGAAATTCTGTGAGTCCCTGGACCAGCCCAAGGATTAATGCTTCAAACCAGGTCATTTGCTATCCGATTTGGGCTTTTTCATGATGGCCCAAATTTCGAAGATAAATCCTGCAAGTACAACAATGGGTGCCAGTGTAATCCGGCGAAAACTGAATATCTCCTCTTCATTAAAAATGGCAGGATCTTCGGATTTCCCCCCGATCATCAGGATGAACCCTACTACTATGATGACAAATCCAATGACCAGGAGTATGTAATTTTCCTTGGCCAGAGCAAAGCTCTCTTTTTCAGTGCTTTTCTTACTCATATTGACTCAATTAATAAAGCTTATCTGTTTTTATATTCAGGTATTTATTTACCGCAAAGAAGGTTGAAACCCAGTTGAGGACGATGCCTGTAAGAATCACTCCCAGCGCCAGAATAGACATCATGTCATAATCTTTAAAGGATATCACTCCCTCAAACTCCTCCTGAAGCAGGTAGATTAACCCGAACAGAATTGCGAGTGCTACCAGGCTACCGGTAAAACCCATGGCAGCACTTGTAAAGAGGAAGGGTTTCCGGATAAAGCTCCGCGTTGCACCAACCAGCTGCATGGTATTGATAATAAATCGTTTGGAGTAAATCGACAGCCTGATGGTATTGTTTATCAGGGTGACGGAGATCAGTGTAAGCAAGATGGAAAATCCAAGGATGATAAGGGTAATCTGGCGTATATTCTCATTTACTGTGTACAACAGGGATTTTTTATAGTACACTTCCTCAATGGAGTCATATTGCATGAGGTCCTGCTCAATGATCATCACTGAATCGGGATTTGCCCAGCGCTGGTGTAACCTGACTCTTATGGACGGGGGAAGAGGATTATAGCCCAGGAAGCGAATGAAATCCTCTCCCAGCATCTGTTCGGTTTCTAATGCCGCTTCCTCTTTGGTGATATACTCGGTGGAGAGGATAAATTCCCTGGAATCCAGAATTTTCTGAAGCTGGTAAATATCTGCTTCCTTGACATTTTCCTTGAGGATAACATTGAAGCCAATACTCTCCATCACCTGCTTACGAATGTTCCGGCCATTGATTAGCAACAATCCTACCATCCCGAGTAGTAATAATACAAGTGATATACTAATGATCGAGGTAATGTAAGAGCTACGTATTCTCCGGGAATATGTCCTGTTTTCCTTCTTTGACATGCCTAAAAAATTGGCTGTCGCAAAGATAGGAATTTAATCGAGGATTTTGGTCCACCCGAAGGAATCCTCCAGATCACCATTTTGTATCCCCAGGAGGGTCTCGTAGAGTTTCGTGGATACAGGACCCGGCGTGATCCCGTCCCCGAAAGAATAGGTAATTCCATTGTCAACATCAGCCACCTTTCCGATGGGCGAAATAACGGCCGCTGTACCACAGGCTCCGGTCTCTTCGAATGTGGATAGTTCTTCTACAGGTACAGGCCGCACTTCCACCTTCATCCCCATCTGTTCTGCAAGCGTCTGGAGACTCCGGTTGGTGATTGATGGAAGGATGGAGTGTGATTTTGGAGTGATGTAGGTGTTATCTTTGATTCCAAAGAAATTCGCCGGACCGCACTCATCGATGAATTTTTTCTCCTTGGCATCAAGGTAAAGGGCGGTGGCAAAACCACTCTGATGAGCATCTGCAATGGAACCCATGCTGGCTGCATAGTTTCCTCCTACCTTCAGGTGGCCTGTTCCCAATGGTGCTGCTCTGTCATGATCCCTGCATATCATCACATCCACTGGTTTGAATCCAGCTTTGAAATAGGGTCCCACCGGCATCACAAATATCAGGAAGGTGTATTCTGCTGCGGGTTTTACACCCACCTCCGGACCGGTTCCAATCAGTAAAGGACGGATATAGAGAGATGCACCTGTACCATGGGGGGGTATAAAGCGCTTATTCAACATGACAACCTTCTCCACTGCTTCCATAAAGAGCTTAACCGGAACTTCGGCAAGGTGAATTCCTTTGGCCGAATCGATCATTCTCTTGGCATTCTCCTTATGGCGAAACAGCCTGATGCGTCCATCCTTTCCGGTAAATGCTTTTAGTCCTTCGAAGGACTCCTGACCGTAGTGCAGGCACGTAGCTCCGATATGAATAGGTAGATATTGGTCTGAGGAGACTTCAAGCTTACCCCAAAGGCCATTTTTGTATACGCATCTTACATTGTAATCGGTCTCCATTATCCCGAAGCCAAGATTTTTCCAGTCAAGTTCCATGATGATATGTTAGAGGTTATAGTAAGAGACCAAAAGTAATCAAACATCCTCGCTGCAACAATTAAGAAAGGATGTTGTAAAAGGATGTTTTATATCCATCTTTCCAGGTCCAGGGTGGACATTTGATCACTCCCAGATACTTCACGCATTCGTTGGGCTGCAAGGGTGTAGAATTCAAAGCCAAATAGCAGTTCCTGTTGTTGTTTTTTAAACTGTTGTCCATTGATTTTTGAACCGGCCTCTTTCAACTCCTTGAACAAAAGTTTCATTTGATCAGTATAATCGGGTTTGCCGATAAACTCCATTCTGGCATCGATCAGGATTTTTTCCAGGCGATTGTTTGGGTGAAATGGTTTTTTAGTGGCCAGGATCAGATTACAGATCTGGTCGATCTGACTTTCCGAATAATCAAAATGGGGGAGGATCTCCCTGCAGAGGACAGCGGAGCGGTTTTCAAAATTGGAATATTCGTGGATGAGTCCGGTGAATTGCATCAGCGCTGCGCTTCTCACCAGTAAACGGTCTTCCTGTTCTATTCCTTCTGATCGGCATAAGAGAAAGGATTGCATATACTCCTTCTTGGCGTATTCCAGCGTGTGAAAGTAAAGAGCTTCCGGAAGCTGGCTTAAGATATCATTGAAAACTTTATCTTCCAGGTCGCCAAGCCGCAGAAGTTGCAGTTTTAAAAAGAATCGTCTGTTGGGGATTTCCTTTAAGTCGACCGATAACTCCGGACGCAGGCCGTTCACATAATACATATCGATGTTTCCCTTGTACTTTACAGGAAGCTTTCCTCTGTACTCACAAAGGAAATAGTCTTTCACCATGCTATAGGTTATTCCGGAAATATTTATTCTTCCTGGAGTACCTGATGATTCCATGCGGGAGGCGGTATTTACGGTATCGCCCCAGAGGTCGTAAGAGATTTTTTTATGACCCACAACACCTGCAATAACCGGACCGGTATGGATCCCGATTCTCAGGTCCCAGATTTCTGCTCTGGACGATTTTAGTTGTTGCATATAGCATTGCATCTCCAGGGCTGCCATCACTACTTCTACAGGATTTGTACTGTTTTTGTAGGGAATTCCTCCGGCAGCCATGTAGGCATCACCAATGGTTTTAATCTTTTCAATATTGTATTTTTCAACCACCGAATCGAAGTGAAAGAAGAAGGTATCCAGTTCATCTATCAGCTTCTCAGGGTTCATTTCTTCCGCGATTTTTGTAAAACCCTGTATATCAGAAAATAACACGGTGGCTCTTTCGTATTTATCCCATTTGGCCTTTCCTTTATTTTTGATTTGATTGGCGGTTTCTTCCGGAAGAATCTCAGCGACCAGTTTGTCCGATTGCTCCTTTTCAGCAGTCAGGTTTTTGAATCTGAGCTCCATTTTTTCCTCAATCCTTAATACTGCCCTGTGGGAGCTCAGTAAGTTCCATTTTTGAAAAAGAAAGAGTCCTGCCAAGATTAGAAGGCCATAGATAACATAGGCATACCAGGCCAGGTAGAATGGAGGCGCAATGCTAAATGGCATCTGCGGGGCTTCGCTTACCCTTCCGTATAGGTCCATCGCCTGCACGTCAATGGAATACTTCCCATGCTTTAATCCAGACACCTTATAATTTCTGTTGGAGCTCCACCCGGACCAGGTTGTATTGCCGGGTCCTATCCTGTATCTGAAAAGAGGCTCAGGAAGGCGTTGCAGATAAAGACCGGAGATCTGAAAGCTTAGCATGTCATCTGCAGCTTCTGATTCCAGGCGCTTTATGGATATAAGGTCAGTTACACCTTTCAGGCTGTGCAGGTCAAAGAGCGAGATTTTATCCTTGCCGGTAAGAAACAGTACACTGTCGGCAAATGCCATATCAACCACGTCTCCAAGGTAAGGTAATACTGGAAAGGCAGCATACGTGGCTGTGGGCTCATCCAGGTTACTGGTGTACAGCACCCGGGAAAGAAAATCACCGCTGTTTTGAAGAATCCAGAAATTACCATTGCTTGCCGGAAGGATCATATCTGAATTGGAGAGTAGTTCGGACCTGTGACCTTCAGGCAAGGGGTGAAAGATCTCCTCATTACGGTCGTAGCGATATATTTGTTGACTGCCTATCAGGAGAAGGTCCTGCTCCACTTTCAGAAGTTTATACAGAAGTTCATCTGTGTGTAAGGGAATGGAATTGATTTTATCGGCTCTGTTGTTGATTCTGAATACGCCCTTATTGCACAGAAAGAAAGTGTTGTTAATGTAGTTTGTAAAAGAGTGTGAATATTGAAGCGATGTGTTTACGGAACTGGATTTCCAGCCATCATAGCTTAGCTTATAGCTGACAATTCCCTCCTGGCCTGATACCAGAACGCTTCCTTTCCTGAGGGCCTGAATCCCGGTAAATGAGCCTTTATCGATTAGTTCAGCAAGACTATCAGTGATCAGATAAAGACCAGTTGAACCTGCTGCGAACACCTGTCCGTTTACAGCTGAGAACAGGTGTATCGACTGACTGGACTCGGGAAGCAGATCGACCATGGACCATTGATCCCTTCTGGTCTGATCTTTTGTAACAGAGAAAATTCCACGGGAAGTTCCCAGAAGAATGCGGTCCTTTAAAACCATGGATTTCAGGATTCGTCCCGTAGAGACAGACCCGGTTTCCAGAAGCTTGAGGGGTGAAGGGTCATAGATCTGGTGAAGCGTGTAGGCTCCTAATATCCAGATCTCAGACTTGTTCCAGACAAAAACCTGCCTGATCGCGTCGGAAGGAATGCCGATTCTGTCCCCAATTATCTCAAGGAATTCCCTGTCGGGCCCTGAATCGAGAGGCTTTGCATCTATCTGTTCACTCTGTTTATCCAGAAACTTTACTTCCGATCTGGAAAACTGAAAGCTTCCTTTATCGGTGTAAATGAAAACAGCTCCTGATCTGTTTTGAATGCCTGAGGGAGTAAATGATCTTCTTGCAGTTGGTATGAGGTGTTTACGCGATATGATGCGGAAGGAGTAATCCTCCTGTTTGACAAGGAAACCAAGGTCATCCCTTGCAACGTAGCAGAGCGTGTCGGAATCATCCCCACATACGTAAACTGGTCCATTCATGGGAAAATGACTGCTATGGGGTCCATTTAGGATACTTAGTCCGTTCTCTTTTCCAATGAAAAGGGTACCCTCCAGGTCACGGAAGAAGGTCTCATTTGGGATTTCGCTGTATTCAGAGGGAAGATTTATCTCCTGTATCCATGGGACCAGGTTGAGCTTGCTTTGTTGCGCTAATCCCCAATTGAAGCAGGATTCAGAAGTGATGAGCAGAAAAAAAATCAAGTATATTCTATATGACTTGAAGAATAAATTCATAACTTGTGTAACTCAGGCCGTGCTTCATTCGTAAGATATTATCAAAAGTAAAAAAATATATTTACCCTTTATTGATAACCAAATAACTGGATCTTAATGGAAAAGTTAGAAAGGCCAATTATCGTTCCCTGGGATTTTTCACAGGTGACTGAGAACGCTTTTCAGCATGCGGTTAATATCTCCAAAGTGCTGAATAGAGAGATTCTTCTCTTACACATTGTACATGAAGAAAGGGAGAAGGATTCAAAAGTTATCGAGCTGAAAGCATCTGCAGAGAAGCTGGGAAAGGAGTATGGAAAAAAACCTGCATATGAAGTGGTGAGCGGGTCTATTTTCCATGCCATTGGGGAAACAGCGAAAGAGCTAAAGGCGGAGATGATTATCATGGGGACCCACGGGATGAAGGGTGCTCAGAAACTTTTTGGCAGCAAGGCATTAAAAGTAGTGGTCTCTTCCCGGATTCCCTTCCTTGTGGTACAGGATAAGCCTGCCAAGGATACCATTGATACCATTTTGCTTCCCATTGATTTCAAGCGTGAGAACAAGGAAAAAGCAAACTGGATCTATTATCTGGCCAGAAACTTTGGGGCTAACTTCATTATCCTGAAGTCCAAGGCAAAGGATAAAGGATTTAGGCGGAAGACCCTCTCCAATATCAAATACGTTGAAACCTTCCTGAAGGGGCACGACGTTGCTTATGAAATTGTTACTGCATCTGGCAAACAAAGTTTCAAAAAAGAGATAATCTCTTTTGCCAAGGATCACCAGGCAGATTTGATTCTGATTATGGCAACCCGCGATATCAAGTGGGCTGACTATTTGCTTGGCGCTCCCGAACAATACTTACTTGCAAATCCTGAGAACTTGCCCATCATGTGCATGAATCCAAGGCCAGCAAAAATTGGTAGTGGATTCAGAGCCTCTGGGGGAGGTGGATAGCCAACTATTTATTCGTCAATAAAACTTTGTTTCTGATTTTCAGTTCAGTCTGTTCCTTTTTTGGCTGCAGGACTTTTTTCCCGTATTCGGAGTGGTATTGATGGCTTTGAAAAAATTCCAGGGAGGAGAGGTGAAACTCGTGGCTGTCAAGCTTTGCTTTGCCAACTTTTTCCCACTCCTTACGCATTAAATCAATCTGCTCGAAATAATCATCAAAGGTTAAATTCATTAAATCGGCATCACAAAGGATTCTGGATATTCTATCCTTTGGATTCTGGGGTGTTTTGGTAGATAGAATGGCCGCTTCAACCTGAGAGATGATTTCCGGATCAATATTTTTGGAGTTCAGATATGTTTTTGCCCGTTCTGCACTGAATATTTCATGATCATCATAGGCATCCACATATCCCACATCATGAAACAGGGCACACATTCTGAGTACATTTAAAGAATTCTCTTCCAGTTTACAATACTTGCCTATAATTTCTGCATTCGCAACAACATCAAGTGTATGTGCTTTGGTATGAAAAACACAATTCTTTGAGAGCTCTGTTGTTAACAGTGAGGAGATATATTGTTTGGCGTCGGTGATCAGCGCATCATCAATTATTATCATGGCAAGGGAAGAGTTTCTTCTAGGACTGTAAGACTTTTTTATTGAGTTCTCTTAAACGGAACGACATTTTTTGCAATAGCTTGTATGCCAGTGTTGGATCTTTCTGAATGGTTTTATAAAAATTCTTTTTATCAATGGTCAGAATTTTGGCGTTTCCCTGAGCACGCACCGTGCAGGACCGGACATCCTTTTCAAACAGACCCATCTCGCCAAAAAATTCACTGGCGCCCAGCTCAGCGATTTTGACCTCACGGCCTCCATTTTCATCAAATACTTCAACCCTGCCCTCCTGGATCACAAAAAGGCAGGTTCCTTCGTCACCTTTGTTAATGACGATTTCACCATCGCGGTATAGCCGCCCTAGTTTGTTGTTTCTCATTTTCCTTTAAATATTATGTTAAACATACTTTTTATGATGCTCCATATAAAGGGTATAAACAACAGTGGATTCATGAAGCGCAGGAATATATTTTTATAAGCAGCACTTCCTGTAAACGTATCCCATAAAACGGAACTCATTCTTCGATTTTGATTTTTCTTTCCCTGTTCATTAATCACCAGCCCTAACATGGCGGATTTAAGCAGATGGGATTTTTGAATGATCCCGGTGACTGAAAAAATAAACTTACCGAGCACATTGTCCCGTTCCAGGTTAGAGCATACAGGCTGATAGTGCTTTTTAAATGCTGCAGCTGAAATCCCATTGAACACAGCTGTGTTGGCCGCAGCTTTTCCCGTAATATAAGCTGCTCCCACACCATTTTTGTAAAGTTTGGATGATGCAGAATCTCCCACTAGAACCACTCTGTCATCATAGGCCAGTTTTGCACCCTTCACATTGATGCTCGGGAAGCATTTACATGGGGTGATTTCGTCCAGATTTACTTCGGGGGGAAACAACTTTCGGACTGCATCTGAGTGTACAAAACTTGCAGCGATTTCCTTATTGATATCACTTCCGAGTAAAACCAGCGTTACAAAACGACCTTTGGGTATCAGTGCCCCAAATTTGATGTGAGGCAAGTTCAGCAGGAAA
>QMPQ01000086.1 GCA_003648635.1 Bacteroidota bacterium
AGGTACCGGAGTTCTGATAAGCAACAGGTACTGGCAGCCTATGCCATGCTCAAAAGGAGCCTGGAAATACAGGGAACCACATGCAGGGAGTCGGTCATGCTCAATTACATTTCAGCCAGCCTCATATTGCACCAGGCAGCTATGATCGACAACAGTCAGGCCCTGGAAGATTACTTTCTGGTCACCGGGCTTCTGGAACAGGAGGAGGGAAGTAGTTCCCGCAGGAAAAGAACAAGGGCCTCCATCGATGAAATGATACAGAAAGAAGGTATTCTCTCCTGTGAAGGACTGGATCTCTATTTCGGAGCGCAGTTTGAGCAAAACAGCGGGGACCCGGACCTGCTTGAAAAGGTGATTAACTCTTATACATTTGCAGGATGCAAGCAATCGGATCTCTATGTCGCTGCTTCTGAAAAACTTTACGAAATAGATCCAGGTTCTGAATCGGCCCATCGCCTGGCCATGCTATTTATCGGCAGGAACGATCTTGAAAAGGCCAACTGGTACCTGCAAATGGCCGTACTGGATGAAAATCTCGCTACTGAAACCAGGGCAGAATGGTTTTATGAACTCAGCATCGTTAGTATGGCCATTGGGAATCACTGCGAGGCCATCAATTTTGCCAGGGAGGCCAAAGCCAACAGAAATGATTACGGCAAGGCTTACATTGCCCTTGGAGATGCCTTCATCGCCGCACGCAGACAGCTGGGTGATGACTTCCAGCAGCAAAGTGCTTACTGGGCAGCAGCTGACATGTACCAGGTTGCCGCAAAGGTGGATCCAGCCCTTGCTGAAGAATCTACTCAAAAGCTGGCCTCTTGTGCTGCCCAGTATCCCAGCAGTGAAGACATTTTCTTTCATGACCTACAGGAAGGAAATGACTACCTGGTAAGTGGATGCATCCAGGAGAATACTACCATAAGGTCAAGGAATTAAGCGTAGGCTATGTCAATGATTTCAAAAAGCTGATTGGTGGGCAGAATTTTACTTAAATTGAAAGCTGACAATTTCAGGATGATAAAACTCGATGCCACAGGTACTATTGACTTTCTAAAAGATGGCAGGAGAAAGTACTATTTCGTTCGAGCGGATGTCAAAGACTGGAAAACATGGCCTTTCCCTTCAGATGCCTTTCCGATTCATCGGGGAAAATCCCGCAACAAGAAGTTCAAGGAAGGCGATAGAGTTGCTTTTCAGGCAGTGGAGAAAAATGGTGATATAAAAGCATGGAAAATATCATTATTATGGCCCGAAAGCGATTAGCTGAATTTGAGCCTGTTATTTGCCTCCACCGATACTACATTCATCCATTTCTCAGAGCAAAGAAATCCCTTTGTGCGCTGCATATTCAACTGTAAATAATACTCGTAGTTTTTTTGAGCGGGCGGTGCCAGTACACCTTTGGTTTCCAGGCTGTCAGTGGTATAGTATCCTTTGGCGGGGTTCCAGAGCCCGTGGAAACCCACCTTTGCTGAAAAGAGATTCGATTTAATGGTATCCGGATCATTTAGTACTGCAGCTATTTCCCATGCTTCATAGCTTACGTTTACTCTCCTGAACCAGGGAAGGTCATTATAGCCATGGATCGAAAATTCATCGCCAATATGGGTGCTTTCATGAAATATAGGAACCAGCTTAAGCCCTATGTTCCGGATGTAGGAATTATCGATATATTTTAGAGCCGCAGCTTTCAAGCCAAAGAAATAATCTGTATTAATTACAGGGGCTGTAGTCTCTTCAAACATATCTATCAATAGTATATTTCCAATAAACCCGCTGATACTGAATTTGATATCTTTCGACCTGTTTGCCAGGTAGTATATCGGGAGTTCTGTTCCAAGATGTACCTCCATAAAGGGCCGATTGCTATAGTCACTTAAATAGTAGTTTTCATCAAGCTTATTCAGCTTGGCAATCTCAAGCTTATTAGCGGTGCTCCTGATCTCTGACAGAAAAGGTTTTAGCATGTGTGAATCTTTGAAAAAGTAATGCTCAGATTCCTGCCCCGTCAGGACAGGGATGCTAAGAGCCAGCAGGAATATACATAAAACGACTTTCTTCATGGCAGGAGTTTTTGGTTTAATCTTTTGTTGGCAAATCCTTACTATTTAAATATATGATTATTTCCAGGTGAAGTAATTATAAGCTTTCAAATATGAGAGCGTCTTACATATTCAAACGTTCGGGATCTCATTTTGTAACTCACGCGGATTGGGGATTCCACGACGGGGAGTAGAAAGCATGGTTTGTTGCGGAGACTGAAAACAAGAAGGAGGCCATGCAGATTCTACCTTCAGCTTATCGGCATAGTGCCAAGATAATTTTGATTAAAAATTTTACAACTATTGTGTAGCCACCTCCCATTCTTCCGGCCATTCCTCACCCGACTCGATACGATATACCAGAATATCAGTGTTAAATCCATACATATTCCCAAGTTCCGTACTGCCTGTTATAGTTGTTCCAATTGTTGCTGTTGTGAGCGGAGTGCTCGATTTTACTTTAATGAGAAGACGTGGTCCAAGTTGTAACTCGGTTTGGGTACGTGCATCTAAAGCATTCATTGACTTAAACGACCGGGTAAACGGTGTTGTGGATTGATTGTTAAAAAGCCATCCGAAGTTGCTATCAGGATCATCAAGGTGTTTTTGTGCTATCTCCTTAATATCACCAGTAGTTCTCCACATATTATAAGTCACATAGGACTGGATTTCTTTTGCAGCCGTACTAAAAGCTCCAATTGGATTTGGTTGGTTAATCCAGGTGATTTCGTATGGATCCCATTCAGCTATTGCCTCGCCAACAGGAATAGTTACGGTCCCTGCCTGCCCGGTTTGCGAATCTTCATAAATATTAATATAGGCCTCAAGCACTTCGGCTCCTGCCGGCAGCTGAGGCATAAAAAACTTAATGTAAAACCGTTGCTCCTTATTCGGATCACCATGACTGCTAATTAAACTGAACATTCCATCATAATTGGCTTCAGGCACTGATGATGATACATGAACATCTTTTGAGGCAGCCAGCCAGAATAAATAGGTATCTGAGCCGGACAGCGACGGTTCATCTTCACAAGCGCTTAATACAAAAAATACAAGTATACTTATCAGAAAGATTGACTTATGATATTTCATTTTATATTCCTCCATATTTAAGGTTAAAGAATCTTTCATTTAAACACTTGTACCACACATTTTGTTGACTATAAATGCATTTCCTTTAATCATTGCTCCCGTCTTTCTAGTATTAGTATATTAGAGACTCGAAAACCAACTTTTGGAACATTGATGAAAGGTATTCTTCTTATCTGGTCGGTTTGTTTTATGATGATTTCTTGCGCACCGGAGCGTCCCGGTCACTTGAATGTGATTGTTTTTTTAGTGGATGATCTTGGATGGAGCGATGTGGGGTGCTATGGAAGCACCTTTTATGAAACACCCAACATCGATGAACTGGCAGGTCGGGGCGTTCGTTTTACCAGTGCCTATGCTGCATGTCATGTCTGTTCTCCAACCAGGGCAAGCCTGATTACCGGGAGGTATCCGGCCACAATCAATCTGACAGACTGGCTCACCGGGCGAAGGGACTTTCCCTTCCAGATGCTTAAAAATGTGGAGATTAACCAGCACCTCCCTTATGGGATGCTCACCCTGCCGCGGGTGTTGAAGGAGAATGGATACAGCACGGCCATTTTTGGAAAATGGCATCTGGGAGAAGATTCAGCATCCACAGTTCGACAGGGCTTCGATGTGCATATTCCGGATTGGGACCGTGGCTGGCCAAAAGATGGATACCACTTTCCCTATGGAATGAAAGGGCTTGAAGAGGGCGAACAAGGTGAATACCTGACCGATCGTCTGACCGATGAGGCTTTGAAATACCTGGAGATGAACCAGGACGGGCCTTTCTTCCTTTACATGTCACATTTTGCAGTACATGATCCCATTCAGGGTCGCTCCGACCTGGTGGAAAAGTACAGAATGAAACTGAAAAATGCGGTACCTGCCAGCGGACCGGCCTATATCCCGGAGGGACAGCCCGGGAATGAAGATTCCCTTCAAGCTACACACAATGGTTTCAGGGTATTTCCCGACCAAAGTGTAAAAATCAAACAACACCAGGATAACATCCAGTTTGCAGCCATGGTGGAGAGCATGGACGAAAGTCTGGGAAGAATACTTGATAAACTGGAAGCACTGGATCTGGATGATAACACCCTGGTCATATTTTACTCAGACAATGGGGGGATGTCTGCGGCTAATTTCTGGGATCCCGGCCGTGTTATCTCGCCGGATAAGCTGGATGAAGCTTTTTCAACCTCGAACCTGCCGCTCCGTGGAGCCAAAGGGTGGTTGTATGAAGGCGGAATCCGCGTTCCAATGATTTTTCACTGGCCTGGAGGCGGGCTGCAGGGTGCGGTGAGTGATGTACCGGTAACAAGTCCGGATTTCTATCCTACTATTCTGGATATATTGGGTATCCCTTACCGGTCTGAAGATACAGATGGAATAAGTATGGTTCCCCTGCTTAAAGGGGAGGAGAAGCTTGAGCGGGAAGCTATATACTGGCATTTTCCACATTACAGCAATCACGGGATGCAAAGTCCGGGTGGGGCTGTACGCTCGGGCGATTATAAGTTGTTGGAGTATTATGAGGATGGCAGGGTCCAGCTGTTCAATCTGAAAGAAGACATCGGTGAACAGAACGATCTCTCTGACCGGGAGCCGGCAAAAGCAGCCGAGTTAAGGGAGATGCTGCATCGGTGGAGGGAATCCACCGGCGCCAGAATGATGGAGCCAAATCCAGAATATCGTTAATCAGGAACAGACATTGCTCCATAGGCACCAACATCCCATGGCCCTTCCAGGGGTAACTTCTTCCCCTCGAAATCTATTGAATAATGCTGCGACAGATTTTGTCCCTTACCTCTCAAGGGGCTGTCATCAGCCAGGTGATAATCACTTTCTTCACCAGGAACAAAGTGAACCAGCCCGGGATTCCCATTTCCGGCTGCAGATTCAGGGAAATAGACTGTATCGCAATTAGTTAACTGATAATACCAGTTGTTTTGCGGGCTTACATGGAGTATGCTATCATCGGACGGATATGGATAGGCTCCTGCAAGAATAATCAGATTATTTCTAACCATTGGATTGCCCAGCTGAACTTCCATGGCTGAATTATAATGCAGCTGGCGTGTTCTGTCAAATGTATTGTTATCAATATAAGAATCATGTAGCGGTGCCTCTAAGAAACCAATACTTTGATAATCTGAACTCAGGTTAAAAGCTACCCTGAGGTTCCAGACCTCCATGTGTTCAATATCATAATTCCAGCTGATTTCAAGGAAGCCACAATTATTACTGGTACGATTATGATGAATGTAAACGTTGTTTTTATGATTACGCCCATCGTCCATTTCAATCGCACCCCCGTCACCGCCCCAGGCATGGCCCTCTGTTACCCAGAAATTTTCGATGGTGTTATAAGAAATTTCCTGGTTTCCTATACCAAGCTGAATACCAATAGGCCCCCAATATTTACTCCCCAACAGGACTTGTTTACCTGTCAGATGATTGTGTGTAATCAGGGTATATTCACCATGAGATTGAATGGCTTTTGGAACTGAGTCAAAAATGCAATTTCTAATTATGCAATGGTCAGCACCAAGCAGGATTCGCAAAGCTCCTGCGGACCAGACGGTTAAAAAGCCACCCTTTGGAGGGGGTGGAACATCATGAAAATATAATCCATCAGCTACCAGATAATCACCATTGAACCTGATAGCGTTTCCGGTATTATCTGACCAACTGGGATTAGAAAACTTCGGTAGTTTTCCCGTGCCATAATTTGTAAAGACAATGGGACTGCCCTCTGAACCTGAAGCGTTTATCTGGATGCCCCCTTCCCAGGCTGATCCTCTCTTAAAGTAGACCACATCACCGGCTTGCAGATCTAAAGCCTCTGCCTTGCTGAGAGATTTCCATGCGGCATTTTTTGACAGTCCATCATTGCTGTCTTTCCCATTTTGAGAATCAAAGTAATATGAATTTTGTGCCAGTAAGAAGTTCGTACTTACGATTAAGATTATAGTGAGTGACGATAAGGTATAAGGAATTCTCCGCATTGAATTTTAATATATATGTTATTGTAATGTGTCGATTCTCCTAAGTTAGCCGAAAGGTTAATGGTTTCCTCAAGAGCATATAATGTTTTCCCTTCCCGATCAACCAGGAAGTCTTGGGTTATTATAACTCAGTGCCAGAAGAGTAAGATCATCACTGTGTTCCCGGGATCCCCGGAAGGCATCGGTCGACCGGATCAGTTGTTCTACCACAATTCCTGCAGCCGGGCAGACTCCCTCGAATTGCTGAAGGACCTTCTCCAGTCTTTCATCTCCGAAGAAATCCCCTGCCTCGTTCTCGGCCTCTGGCAATCCGTCAGAAAAACAAAGAAAGCATTCCCCCTTCGCCAACTGCAAAGTAGAGGAAGTGTAAGAGGTAGATGCGAAAAGTCCCAGGGGAATACCGTGTGCCTTTTCCTCCCGCCTGATTCCGTTCTTTCCCCCGAAGATATAGGGTGGAAGGTGTCCTGCATTGCTGTATTCCAGGTTCCCTGTGCTAAGCTCGATCACACCGACGATGGCTGTAACGAAAACAGCCTGGGTATTGTCCTGGCACAGATGCTCGTTCACCTCTTCAAGAATACTTGCGGGCGCCCTTCTGTGCCTGGATTCAATGAGCACCAGGGTACGGGTGATGGCCATGAAAAGCGAAGCTGGCACTCCCTTCCCGGTCCCATCCCCGATCATGAAGACCAGGTGATCCTCATCCACCCGCTGGAAGGTGAACAGGTCGCCGCTTACCCAGCGGGCCGGGATGACCTTTCCGAATATTTCCAGTCCCCGGAGTTCATCAGGATCAGGGAACGTGGAGGGGATCAGGTCTGCCTGGATCCGGCTGGCAATTCGTATATCGCTTTCGATCCGTTCTTTTTCCCGAACGGTATTTTCGAGCCGGGAAATATAGCGTTGAAGTTCCGATTGCAGGGTCCGGATCGAGGAACTCAGGCTGACCGCCTCTTTCCCTTCGCTTAGGTCCGGCATAATTTTATCGAAGGCCCCTGCGGCCATCTCTTCGGTCAAGCTGGTTATCTGCAGGATGGGCCGCGTGAGCCGGCGAATCACCAGGAAGATTAGCACGCTGAGTAGAGCCAGGGCCGTGATCCCGATCACGGAGAGCTGGCGCGTAAGCCGGTTGAACTCGCGCAGATACTCTCCTTCCTTGAAAAGCAGAACCACATACCAGTCATTCTTCAGGATCTGCTGGTAGCTTAGTATCCCCCTGATCCTTCCCTTAAAATACGACTCTACAGCCAGGTATCCCTCCGGTTTCACGGCCATGGAATCCAGCAGGGCCATCAGGGAAGGGCTCTGGCTCAGTTCCGCTGCATCTTCCAGGGTCCAGGTCCCGGCCCTTGCTTCATCGGGATGGGTCAGGAACAATCCGTCCCCCCTTAACAGGAACACTTCCCCGCTTTCATAGACACTGATACGGTTCACCTTATCATTGATCCAGGTCATGGGTACATACAGAGACAGTTTCCCAACCTGGCTGATGCGATCCGGAACCACCTGCAGGAGAGGAAAGGAGAGGGAGATCACCCTCTGTTTCGTCAGGGTGTCAGGATAGGGACCACTCCATTCCCCTTTGTTGAAAGCTCCATCCCAGGTCATCAGCTCTTCCCCGGCACCCCTTTGGAAGCTTCCCCCTTCCCGTATATAGTCATAGCGTATCCGGCCCTCCTGTGTTTCGACCTGGAGGGTTACAGCGGATAAAAGGCTGTCCTGCTCCAGCAATCCCTCCATCACGAACCTGATGTATTCTTCATTACTGAATTCACGGCCGATGAGAAAGGCAGCATAGTTCGTCGCCAGTACCTCTATACGTTCCAGCCGGTCCTCAATCTGCGATATGGCTGATCCGGAAATGGTGCTAATGCTTTCCTGTACCCTTTTCTCCATGATCCGGGAGGTGGTCAGGTAATTATACACCAAAAGGAGCACCAGAATCAGGCTGGCAACGCCCACAATAAGGGTAGTGAGGCGGTATGGAAGGCTGCGCTTACTCATGGTAGGACAATCCTGGGTTTCTTTATGCTTTCAGCCTAAAGGTATAGATATTTACAGAAAGCCTGTGAACAAAGAAACCCTGGAAGGGATCATTCTATTGTTTCCCGATTTTTTTTTGTATTATGTAGTACAAATACCTGAATCAGAATATAAGAGCTTATGATTGAACAGAAAGATTTTACTATCCAGAAACTGGGTGAATGCACGATTGATTCGCCCATGAAAGGGATCCGGTTTACTGAAGACGGGAAGCACATTCTCTATCATCGTGAGCTCAATGACATACAGTCTTACCTGGAAAAAGGAATCAGTCCTCCCAGTTTTGAAGCAGCCGGTCCCAGGGAGAAGTTGTTCTTTGATCCCGCAGATCTCTCCTGCGGAATTGTAACCTGCGGGGGGCTTTGCCCCGGAATTAATGATGTAATCCGTTCCATTGTATTAAGTCTTTATCACCACTACGGGGTAAGGAATATCTATGGCTTCCCCTATGGATATCAGGGATTAAATCCTGAATACGGACATAGCCCTGTTCAGTTAACCCCTGAGCTGGTTAACACCATCAGTGAAAGTGGAGGTACCATGCTGGCCTCATCCCGCGGAAACCAGGATACATCGGTGATGGTGGATACGCTGGAAAGGATGAAGATTGGAATTCTATTTTGTATCGGAGGTGACGGAACGCAACGGGGAGCCCTGGAAATAAGTGAAGAAGCCAGGAAAAGGAAGCTTAAACTTAGTGTGATTGGTATTCCAAAGACCATAGACAACGACATCTCCTTCGTTCAGAAAACCTTTGGTTTTGAGACTGCTGTTGCAGAGGCAAAACGGGCCACTTCTGCTGCCAATGTAGAGGCTATGGGTGCTCCCAACGGCATAGGCCTTGTAAAGCTCATGGGACGCGACTCAGGATTTATTGCAGCTTATTCGGTGCTTGTGGACAACCAGGTAAATTTCTGTCTGATTCCGGAGGTTCCGTTTTCAATGGAGGGATTTCTTGCAGCACTGAAGGATAGGATAGAACGTAGAAAGCATGCTGTGATTGTTGTGGCAGAGGGTGCCGGACAGGATCTGTTTGCATCGACCGGTGAACGTGATGCATCGGGCAATGTAAAGTTCGTTGATATTGGTATTTATCTGCGAGATGCCATCAAGGAGTATTTTAATAGCATCGGGATGGAGGTTAATCTCAAATACATAGATCCAAGTTATAGCATCCGTAGTCAGCCGGCGAATCCTCATGATTCGGCCATTTGTTTACTGATGGGTCACAATGCAGTACATGCAGGAATGGCTGGTCGCACAGGGATGATTGTGGGTTACTGGAACAATATGTTTACTCATGTACCCATTTCGCTGGCTGTTTCTGAGCGAAAAAAGATCGATCCGCAGGGCTGGGTATGGAACAGTGTCCTTGCCTCCATCGGGCAGCCTGCAAACATGACTTAATGCTTAAAATATTCACTATTGCTTCACAATCTTCTTAACAAGCACCTGAGTGCTGGTGCGAAGTGAAAGCAGGTAGATGCCACCGGAGGCTGCATGACTTTTGTTTGGTAAGCTGCTCCATATTATTTCCACTGTTTCTTTGCCCGATGCTTCGCGGGTCAATTGGTATAGGAGTTTCCCGGTAATATCGCGGATTTCAATGGTGATATAGTCCGGCCGGGGAAGTGCATAGCTGATCAGCAATTGCTCGCTAAATGGATTTGGGCTGACCGATAACTCTATGCCCGGCTGGCTCTGGTAGTTATCAGACAGGCCAGTTGTTACGCCAGTGCCCAGCCCGGATAAGTGTATGGTCTGAGCGGGGAGCATTGGATCTGAGCTTTCTATAGTCAGTGATTCGTCATATAAACTATCATTCTCTGGCGAGAAAACGACCCACAGTCGCAGGCTGTCTCCTGCATTGAGTTGAAAGGGTAATACCTGTGGAGGCTGGAGGGTAAAATGATCCGGATCGCTGAAGTTGAATTCCGTGATATTAAGTGATTCGATGCTCTTGTTTAGAAGGCTTAGATATTTGTATTCGGAGTCATTCAGGTCTGACTCAAATTGCAGAAGGGTATCGCTGGTCATCAGGCGGGAATCCATGTAGATTCCTACCGCCTCCCAGGCCGACATGACAGAAAGGGCCTGTTGCGAATTTTCGCCAAAGAGGTCTTCAGCCGCCTGGATGGAGTAGGTGGCCGCATCGACATACCTTGAATCGGGGAGTAAGTAGTGTGTCAGGTTCCTGTAGGCAATGGCGCTTGCATCATCAAGACCGATGCCAGTGATCTGGAAGGAGATCCCGTCGTCGTTTTCCCCTGATCCGCCTTCACTGAGCAGATAAAACCAATGGTTCTGCACGCCACTATTGGTATGAACCCCTCCATTATCATGTGTATTTATCGTATTGAACCAGTACTCACCCAGGTAGGTGTCGGGATCGAAGCGTGCTTTTGGGTTAAGCAGGGAGCGGATGGATCCAATATCTTTATAAATGTCCTCACCCATCAGCCAGTCGCCTTTGTCCCTGCCCTCTGCGAAAAACTCAACTGCAGCACCGAAAATATCACTGAAGGACTCGTTCAGGGCTCCGGATTCGCGATGGTATACCAGGTTGGCCGAATGATCGGTAATCCCATGTGAAATTTCATGGCCGACCACATCAATGGCTCCCCAGGATCCGTATACCTCTCCATCACCAAGCCCATAGGCCGCAAATGATCCGGCCCAAAAAGCGTTATTTATCTCATCATCCTCTTTCCAGTCCGCATAGGTTATGATGGCTCCTCCGTCGTCGTCATAGCTGTTGCGCCCAAAGGTCTCCAGGAAGTAATCATAGGTTTGTTCACTGGCCCAGTGAATGCCCACGCCTACCTGGTTGGCTGCACTCATAAATGGGTAGGTATCCTGTACAAAGTCGACATAATCTGAAAAACCCAGGCCATTCTCCGCATTGATGGTCGCGATTCCTCCTCCGCGGGTTGTTTCCCTGAGCCTGAATTTGCCTTCTATGTTCCCTACCCAGTTGATTTTGCTATATGCATGAATGTTAGTACTGTTTCCTGAGTTGGTATAAAGTGTTCCACTGCTGTTGCGGACCTCAATTTCGTCGATTTGCCAGCCAAACAGACTGTTGTCATCTACACTGGTATATCCGGCATCCGAAGCAAAGTCGAAGCGGATGTTTACGGTCTCATTGATGTAGTCGGATAGATCGAAACTTACCTGGGTCCAGACATCCCGTCTTCCTGCCCAGCCAGGGATTCCCGTTCCCTCCATGTGAATCGCACCAAAACTCCACAGGCTGTTACAGGTATAAGCCGGTACAGGTTCGGTTAGAACCTCCCAGGTACTTCCCCCGTCCAAACTGATTCGCACATTAATGCCATCCCATCCATCGTAATTACTATTGAAGTCGGAAGCTCCATCCGGGTCTTCCATTGCGTAGCGATGATGAAAAGCCAGCTGAAGCTGAGACCCGGACAAGCTGATGGGATCGGTTTCCAGTACTACATGCCAGTTATTTTCATATCCACCCGGGGTGAAATTATCGGTATCGGCCATCCACCAGCTTGTGCCGGATCCCTGGTAGGCGTTCCATTCATCCAAATGCCAGTATGCTTCGTTGTCGGGCCACTCACTCTTGAAAATGGTGTCTGATATCACGATGTCCACCTCACCGTTGTAGAGGCTGGTTCCCCTGGTGGGGATGTTCTCATTGTACAGGGTGGGGTACTTAGCCACCAGTTCACCACTATGTGCATCGATCTCTACATCGTAGCGTCGCAGTGGATCCACTGTGGTCATATCGAAGCTATATACCAGCCTGTAATTCTCAGGCTTTTTATCTTCGAACGCGGACGAAAGCAGCAGTAAGCCATCCTCCTTGCCCGCATCCGAACCGAAAGACAAATGGGACATCTGTGCGCCACCTTGTTTGGCTTCGTATTCGTTCAGGCCCAGATGGCTGAGAGCATACTGGTAGGCCTCCTTTTTGTCCAGGGTAGGGATCAGTTCAACCGTAGGCTCGCCAACGAGCTGACCATGGGCATGGGTCACCCGGTCTTCTTTCAGGTGTAGTATATACTGGGTACGGGCCAGTTCAAGGCCTTTGTAGTGCAGCTTGTAACGAATATGCCTGTCACCCCGGGGACCGGTGCTTTCTTTCTGCTGGACAAACTGGAGATGGGCCGGGAGCTCAAATGCCTTCTGGAGGTTCGTAAGGAAATCATCCTCGTTTAAGGAAGCAGAAGCATCCAGTTTGATGACTGAAGGCAGATGCGTATCAGGATTCCATTTGATTGCCGCCGCAGAGAAAGCAGTTTGTTCCAATGATGCTTTAAGGTCCTGGGCCCGGACGGGTAGGGGGGAAAGATGCAAGAAGCTGAGCAAAAAGATCAGAAGAGGACGCAGAGAAAGGAAGGATCTCAATTTCATAGAGGTTCACGGAATGTGTATAATCTTAAAAGTAAACAAATTCCGAGAAGAAGAGTTTGCTTTCAATTGTTAATACGCCAAAGCAGGCAAATGTTAACCCGAGGTTAAAAGTAGGAGATTAGTCGCACCTGGCTAAGCAAATCGATCTAATAACTGTTTAATAGTAATAGCTTAAACTTAAGCGGGATGTTATTCTTATCCATAATATGGTGTACTATACTTGGCCTTGCTCCTATGGAAGAGCTCCGTTCTTCAATTGAATGGCATTGGGAGGATGAATTCAGTGCTGCGGAAAAGGGTAAAGTTGAAGACTGGCTGAACAGTGTGACAGGTGCTGTCGAATCAACACTCGGCGTTTACCCCTTCACTATGCATTACTATATCCACCGGCGCAACGGATCCTCAGAGCCAGTGCCCTGGGCCAATACTCGCCGCCATTATGTTCAGGGAGTTGATTTCCATATCGATCCTTCTTTTAGTTTACAAGCCTTCCTGGATGACTGGACCGCTCCTCATGAGATCAGCCATTTATCCATACCATACCTTGGGAGAGAACAGTCCTGGTTTGCCGAAGGATATGCAAGCTTCATGCAATATCAAATCATGCAAGAGCTGGGCATTTGTTCCGAACAAGAGCTTGGAGAAATTTACGCTGAGAAAATAGAGCGAGTGAGACCCTACTATGATCGGGATCAGGACTTTGTTGCTGTATCCAGAGAGCTTAAGAGCAGGAACCGTTACTCAGTTATGTACTGGGGAGGTGCAAGCTACTTCATGCAGATCGACACGCGTCTCAAGGAGGAGCATGGCATGGATCTTACCGACTTTATCACAAAATATCAGCTTTGCTGTCGTTTGAAGGATGAGTCATTTGAGGAGCTCATTGAGTCATGGGATCGTCTTTTGGGAGAGCCACTTTTCAGCGAACTGCTGCAAAACTACCAGCGTGGACCAGCCTCTGAGGTATTAAATGCGGCCTCCATCACTAATTGATGATAATTAGATTAATTTTCCAGCATCGTACCGAGCAGAAAGAGTTTTATCAACTTTTGTCCTGATCATGTGATGTTGATCTAAATGCAAAGCTTGATCAGGGGGAGCATTTTTATAACTTTAACAGATTCTAAAGAACTTATGATGATAAAACACCTTAGACCCTTCAAGAGAATCCTGCTTGCATGTCTTGTCTGGATGCTGATCGCAGGTATGCAATCCTCGTTTGCACAGGTAAGCGAATCTAAAGATCAATACCGTCAAATCTCCCTTGAGGAGTATAACAATAAGGTAGCAGGCGGATGGATGGGTCAGGCCATCGCAGTGTTGTGGGGCCAGTGGACCGAAGGGATCTGGCAAGGCGAGATGATTCCTTTTGAGCTTAACGATTGGTATAAGACCAAAGCAACATCTGAGTCTTCACCGGAAGTAATAAACTGGGCGAAATCACCCCCGGTGGCAATTACATATGAGCCTGAACCCTGGGGAAAACTCAAAGACTATATAAAGGATTTTAATAACTGGGAGACCTGGACGCCCAATGAAATGTGCGATCAGGATGATCTATACCTTGAGTTCATGTTTTTATATTCCATTAGGAGCAAAGGGCTGGATGTAAGCGCCACCGAAATTGCAGAAGACTGGTTAAAATACCTGGATAAGAAGCGTACCTGGGGAGCAAATAAAAATGCCTACAGCAATTTTGAAAAAGGGATCTGGCCCCCATTATCCGGGCATCCCGATCATTCACACTATGGCGATGCTATAGATTTCCAGATTGAATCTGACCTCTTTGGACTGATTAATCCTGGAATGCCGCGGATAAGTAATTTTTGGTGCGACAGGGTAGGGCATATCATGAACTATGGCGATGGGGTTTATGCCGGCATGGCCATGGCAGCCATGTATGGCGAAGCATTTTTTGAGAGTGACCCCAGGAAACTGGCAGAATTCAGTCTGAGGGCCATCCCTGCGGAATGTGGCTATGCCAAAATGGTAAGGGATGTGCTGGACCTCCATCAGAAATATCCTGATTGGGAAGATGCGTGGAGGGCATTACAGCCCAAATGGGCCTGGAAGGATGGAAAGCTGGTGCCTGGACTCGATGTGAAGCTGAATGGGGCCTATGTATATATGGGTCTCCTGTACGGCGGAGGTGATTTTCTGAAGAGTATGAATATTTCCATGCGTTGTGGGACTGACAGTGATTGCAATCCATCCAGTGTGGCAGGTATCCTGGGAACAGTGTTGGGATTGGATCGGATTCCGGAAAAATGGGCCGTTCTGAGAGATCTTCCCATAGATAACATGTCCATAAGCGAGATTTATCCAGCTTCGATTAACTGGGATGATATTCTGGAAGCTACTGTGGAGGTTGGGAAATGGAATATTTTGCAGCATGGAGGATATATTGAAAATGGAATACTCTTCATTCCTTATCAATCTCCAGCCTCTCCTCCTCTGGAACAGACCAGCTGGATAGCTAAATAGTGTAGGGCTCGCGCATTTCTCGTATGAACCAAAGATTTGCTTCCGGATCACCAACTACCTCACCTTTCTTTGGATCCCATTTAATTTTTCTCCCGGTCCGGATGGCAATATTGCTCATATGACTCACACAGTCTGAAAGTATAGCTTCATCCAGGGGACATGCTTCTGGAATATCTCCTTTTACCACATCAACAAAAAGCTGTACCATCGAATGACTGGGACTAGTAACATTGCCGTTTTCGTCACGTAATTCTTTGAATTTTTTCTCCAGTTCAGGAATATTGGACTCGGC
>QMPQ01000087.1 GCA_003648635.1 Bacteroidota bacterium
AATCTGATGATTTGAGTCGTAGAATTGCAGGTAGAGTTCCTTTAGAGAAGGGGCCCTGAATCCCCTGGCATAAGATGCCCTGAGGATGGAATTCTTATACTCGTATTTTATATTCAGGGAAGGTGTAAGGGGAGATTCATACTTGGTATTGTAGGAGCCTCTCAGGGCTGGCTGAAATGTAAATTGCTTAGTAATGTGCCACTGCAGACTGGCAAACAGGGCATAATCTCCAATCATTTCTTCTCCACCCTGCATGCGCTTACCTGTCCCGTTTTCTGTATTGATATCAAAACCAATCTGGTAGTCCAGCTTACCCTCCTCAAGGGCATGGTTAAAGCCGCCCCGGGCAGTTATGGAGTGGAATGTGGAAGTGTCATGTTCTGCCGGATTGGGAATCAATACCGTGTCCAGGGTGGTGAGGTCCTTCAGGTATTTGGTCTTGCGCCGGTCGTAATAGGAGTACGCTGCCAGCACATGAATATTATTTCCGGCTTTCAGGTTCTGGTCAAAATGCAGGCTGTTATTAAAGCGGGTGGTCGTGAACCAGGTATCCGTACCCTTCTCATAATAGGGAGGGAAGAGATTGCTGCGGTCGAGCAGGTTTTCGCGGAAGAAATCGATTTTATATCTTAAGGAAGTTCTTTCCTTTCGGAAGCTGTAGCTGGCGCCCCCATTGTACTGCTCTTTGGGTTTCCATTCCTGACTCCGGGAGGTGTCAGCCAGGGAGTATCCACCAAAAAAGTTTCGGCCACCGACAAAGGAGAGCCCATGGTTCCCGAAGCGGGTATCCACACTTCCATTGAGATTATAGACCCCTACGGACTCATAGTAGCCGCGGACCCCAGTTCGGAATTGTGAATACTTATTCTCCCTGGTAATGATATTAACCACTCCAGCCAGGGCATTGCTTCCGTAAATGACCGACATGGGGCCTTCCACAATTTCAATATGGTCCACATTATCCAGGTTGATCTGACTCAGGTCGATGTTTCCATCCAGCCTTCCAATCACAGGAACCCCGTCTACGAGGATTTTTACATTCTCTCCGGAAATCCCCTGCAGGTCCAGGGATGATCCTGTAGAGGGATCGTTATTTATCCGGAAGTTCAACTCTTTAGACAGGAGTTCAGCCATGGTATTGGCTGCCTGGTTTTCAATGCTAGGTTTCCCGATATACTTAATATTGTAGATGGATTTATCTACGCTCACCGCTTTGTACTGACCGGTGACCACCACCTCATCAAGCCCGAAATAACTGGGTTTAAGACGAATCTCAAACAGCTCCTCAGCTCCGGGGGTAGACTCAAGATAGTTTTCATAGCCCATGGCACTTACGCTGAGTATAACATTCTCAGCAAGAGTCACTGTGGCTTCCCCGTTGATATCCCCCACATGATATGCCTGCTGACCGGTCTCTTTGTTTTCACAGCAGATGTGACAAAAAGGCACAGGCTGACCGTCCGAGTCATCAATGACTTTGATACGGATCTCCTGTGCCTCTGAGTAGGAGATCAGGAAAAATAAAGCATATGTAAAAAGAGCTAATCTACTTGCCACCTATCCTCCTGAATTATTGTTTAATAAACCTGAGTACATTTGATTTACCTTCAGCGCTCACCCTTACAAAGAATACACCCGGGTTCAGGGATGAGACATCAAGTGAAAGATTTGTGAAGCCCGATGCATCATACCGGGTGGTACGAACGAGCCTGCCGGTCATATCAATAATATCTATCTCAGAACGGCCCACCAGGTCGAACACCACATTGATATGATCAGCCGCCGGATTGGGATAGACCTGAAGCAAATTCATGACTTTATTCTTTCCCACAGATACAAATGTGAGCCGCTCCTGCATAAAGGTGTATTTTCCTTCCGAGGATCCGGTAAAGCCAGTGAAATAGATCTTATAATAGGCGGAGTTAGTAGTGCTATCACCATCATCGGTTTTAAGATAGTAAACCACTGTATCGTTAAGAATGTAAGTAAAGCTACCCATATCAAAGGTCTTCCAGTCTGAACCAATTATGCTGATAGTGTCTGCGAAGGCCGTGTCCACATAGCTATTATGGGTACTCTGGTCCATTCCTGATTCCCTTACCTCCTGGGCCAGAATATGGCCATCATTGCTTAGAACACCTGTTACGATATAGGGTATGGTGTAATCATAATATTTGGTAAACAGCAGATCCCAGTCCTCCATGGCAGGCTCTCTGTCAACAAACTTCGTGCTGTCGAGGGAGTAATGGACGAAATACTTATCCACATAGGCCCCGGCACTAAGAGGCACAGTTTGTTCATTGCTTCCATCCAGGTAGGCATACTTGAACTCCCAGGTGTTTGTCATTGGATCTTTCTGGGTAATGGCCACTTTCATGATGGAGTCTGACAGGGTCTTAATTAACAAGATACTGTCTCCTGTAATTTGATGCGTGATCATATTATAACGGCCCCAGCCATAGTCGAAATCATCACCCGGAATGGTATTGGCATTAAATGCTCCCATATCCCAGGTTTCAATGGAGTTATACATGGGTGTCCAAGCCATGCCGGCAGTGTCAACGCTAGCCCAGTCATCGATAGTACCATCCGGGTAAGTGTACAGCTCCACACCCGAACCATTATTGGCCAGGATGCTGACACTCATTACCTGGGCAACGAATGCAATGTCCCAATTGTTGCGGGCTACCGTAGTGACGGTTCCGTTTTCAAGGCTGTAATACACATCATCCGCATATCCGGCTCCTGTAACCACCTCCTTTTGTTCCTGCGCCAGCAGGCTCAGGCTTATTAATAAGGTAGATGCAAATAGTAGAGTTTTTTTCATAGGTCTGTTCTTTAAAGTTTGGATTCTTCAGTCAGCCAATGTAAGGGGCAATATTGAAGGAATTCTGAAGCCTTAGCCTATCGCTGGATCTCGAAGGTGTAAGTAAACTTTATGGTGATATTCCTCGAATCATACTCGGGCAGGTTGGGAACCTCCCGGTCGAGCCAGGTATTGCGTCCTTCATTAAATACCACAAAGAGATCGGTCCCCTCTTTTGGATTGTACCTGAAGCGGACGTTGGAGAGGACCTTGTTTATAGCACTGTTGTATTGCACAAAGGCTGAAAGCGAGAGTTTGGTGGAGAACATATAGAGAGCACGAAGTCCGGCTATATGGTTATTAAGTGCCTGCCCGCGGTCGGGAAAGCGGATCAGGTCGAGCTGGTACAGGCCTCCAAGTTCCACAGAAGCACCTATGTTCCATTTGGGTTGCACACTGGGCGAAAGCTTGTATCCGTCAAAGTACCCTCCTCCTTCAAACATGAATATGGTATAGAACGAACTTGTACCGGGAGTTTGTAACATCAGTTTGCCACTGAGGTACTCATACTTTCCCACCGGTACAGTCACAGAGTCGGTAAGTTCAAAATCCTCTTCCAGCTGATCAATTCTAAAAACAGGGCCTATGGAACCCATCCAGCTGTTTTTTGAACTGAAGGACCAGGTAGGATTTAGCATGTATATCATCAGAGTGTAATCTGGTATCCGGTAAAAGACATAGTTGAACAGCCTGATGTTATGCGACTGCAACCAGGATTCTTCCGGGGAAATCCAGGTATATTGCAGACTGGGTGCACTGGCTATAAAGTCATCGATCATTTCGAATCCAATGCCTGGATCAAAATCTGTTCCTGAATAGGAGAGTCCTGCCGAATAGGATAAACCTTCCCGTTTCCTTCGCTCCCAGTTCAAGGTGATGCTGGTAGGATCCATGGAGAGGGGATTATTTTCTGCATTGTCGTGGAGGGTCTGTGCCAGGCGAATGGTCAGGTAGTCATCTCCAAATACCCTGATCACACCATCCAGGCCATAGCCAATGTTATATGTTCCGTCCACCCCGAGTCTGGTGGTAAGCATGCCTCCCAGGTAGGAGTATTCATTAAATGCTCTCTTCTTTACCCGGAAAGTTCCAAAATTCTCTGATGGGAGATCCTCAAAAGATGCGGTTTGGAGATTAAGGAGACCCAGGTCCCAATCCCTGATCCTGCTGTTCAGGCGGGCACCACCCCAGATCCTCACGGGATTTCCTTCATACAGACCGATCCGGCGACTGTAAAAGAGGTTATTCTGACCACCCAGAGAAAAGTCAAATATGCTACTCCGTTCCAGGAAAAATTTTCTTTTCTCTTCAAAGAAAAGACTGAACCTGGTGGTGTTAAACTGCTGGTCGTCTGCTTCTACCTGTGCAAAGTCGGTGTTGACCGTCAGATCAAGCACCGTATTGGGATTGATCCCATACTTAATATCTAGTCCGGGTTCAAATTTGAAATCCTGGCTGTATTCATAGGCAGTTTCGGCATCGTTTATTTCATTTTGCTGCTCATAGGCGGTGAGCAGGTAGGGAGTGATATAGAGGGGTTTTTTCGGACTCAACTCTTTAAATACCACCTCCTCATATTTGGAAGGCTTCAGATGACTGGTCGGACCCCATTCGTTTGAGGTGGCCGGGAATATATCTCCTTCATTTTTGGCCGGGATCCATCGAAAAACACTTACTCCCATTATAGTTTGACCATCGATGTCCTGGAAGCGCAGACTGGAAATGGGTATTTGCATTTCAAAGTACCAGCCCTGGTCATCATAGCTTGCCTTTACCTCCCAGAAGGTATTCCAATCCATATTCACAGGCATCTGTTCCATACTGATAGTGCCATCTTTGCTTACAGCAGCATCCCAACGCAAACCCAAAGGATTTGTAGCGAAGAGAAGGGAATTTTCCTTATCGACATATGTATCGAAACTAAGCATGAAAAAGTCAGAAGACATGGTCTCCATATCCCTTTTTTTGCCAACAGCCTGAATGAATGAGGGATCGGAGACATAGAGCAATCCACCCACATAGACAAATTGATCATCGTAGCCCATCCTGATTACAGACTTTTCCGAAGGAGGGTTCCCAAACACCGGCATGTGAGAGATCATTGGAAAGGGTTCCAGATGCTTCCAGGCAGCTTCATCCGGTTTGCCGTCAAACACGATAGCCTGTTCCATCTTTCCAACCTCCCAGCGCCCCTGGTCCTGTGACATTAGGGGCAGTATGCCACTGAACAGCAGGCATAATATGGGTATGACCAGTTTGAGATGGATAGGTGTGCTGTTTTAATGGAGGAGAAAGGTAAGATTAATAAATATCTTCCAGAAGTTCCTGGATTTTCCTTTTCAAGTGAGATGCCAGTTGCAGGATTCCCAGGAGTAAGACAAGGAAGCCAAAAAGCAAGATAAAGGAGAGGAAGCCATCACGGGGACTTCCCGTTCCTCCCCACAGGGGCAGACTTGCGATTATACACAGTGATACAGCAATTATTTTTTTGTTTGCGGTCATATTTTACCCAGATAATCAGCCTCTTACAAATTTAGTTAAAAAAAATCCCAAAGTCAATAGGGGTAAGATCCTGATCGGGGTGTGTAACTAGTGAAACCATCAACTGGAACAAAAAGAAATATCAATATTCATTAAAAACAGAAATCATGAAAAAGTTATCGTTTTATTCGTTTGTAGTGCTTCTGATGGGAGCGTTGTTTTTCACCGCCTGTGAAAATTCATTATATGATGGCCCGGGCCTGGAGGATGAAAACAGTATTCTTCCCGATCAGCTGACAGTGGATATTCCTGCTGCTCTGCTGGAAGACGCATCTTCTTTAAAGGGGGCTCCCGCAATAGATACCCTGAAAGGAAGGGAGATTTACGGGCACCTGCGCTTTTTTATTCATACCGGCCACCATGGAGCTCATATTGTCAGGCATATAATTTATGGCATCCGCAGGTACAACATCGACCAGGTAAAGACTGTCACCTACGAAAGCGAGGATGATGGTCGTATCAAGAACCTGGTAGTTGTGGAAGGTCCCGAGTTTGATGGCCGTACCTGGGAGTATGGCCTTACCATTACTGATGCTGAATCGGAAGGTGAAGCTGATGGTGGCAAGGGCATGCAGATTTTCTGGAACAAAAATCCGAAAGAGGGCATCAGCATCATCAAGCCTTATAACCTGGATCGCACTCTAGAAAGAGAGATGGCTCACGCCATGTTTCGGATCGATTACAGTGGTGCAGGTGAATTGGGTTATGACCATCATATGGTAGTCTCCATTTCGGATATGCCTGCTATCGATCCTTTGCTGGCTCCTTTTGCCATGGATGGAATGAAGATGTTTGTTGGGAAGAAAGGCGATTTTGTGGATGTATATGGAAACTCCAGTCACCCCAACGCCAAGTTCCTTACCGAGAAGGTGGGTTATAACTGGGCCTTTGTAGCCTCGGGATCAGATGTGGAAGATGCCGCCGTGGTCGAACTGGGACTGCCTTTGAGCACAGTTGATTCCGATGAACGTGCTGTTCTGCTGGAAGCTTACGCCATCTACAATGTCCTGTATAAGGAGGTGAAAACCATATGGCCCCATGCCAGTGAGGAAATTCTGGAAGCGTGGCTTACCAATACCGAAGCACCGGGATTCTTTAATAGTAACGGATTTATCCAGGGGGGTGAAGCCCCGGGAAATGAGTTTCTGCCACTTGTGGAGCGTATAGGAGGTCTGGCTCCTTATAATCCCAAGACCATTGCAAACCTGGAAATTATGTTTAATTAGGCTTCTTATTTTATATTTGATCTGTCTTTGTATAGCTCATCCCCGTTCGCTCTGGCGGACGGGGATTTTATTTACCTGAAAGCAAGCGTTTGCCTGTTCATTTCTTGTGTCAAAAGGTATTCATATATTCGCTTAATTGTATTCTGTATGTGGACGCGCTTAGGTAAATTACTGCAAATTGCCCAGGGCGACCGGCTCATGATTGCCGCATTGCTGCTACAGGCCTTTTGTACAGGGATTTTTGTAGGTACCCTGGAACTGGAGGCTAACACAGTATTTTTGGAGGCATTTGGTGCCGATCGTGTCCCTTTCGCCCTGATGGTTTCAGGAGTGATTGGGATTTTAATTGCTGCCATCTATGGATACTTCAGCAAACAGTTGAAGATGCGCGCCTTTGGTATACTTAACCTGGTGGTGGTGATTGGAGCAACTATTTGCGTTGTGGGGGGGCTCCATTTGATGGAGCAGGATTACCTTGATTTTCTCACCTTTGTCTTTTCCGGACCTTTGATCCTGATCACTCTTCTGGGTTTCTGGACCACTGTCAGGGGATTTCTCTCTCCCAGTCGGGGCAAGCAGTTAAATGGTCTTGTTGAAGTAGCGTTGGTGGGGGGAATGGCTCTGGCACTGTTTGTTACACCGCTCCTGGTTTTTGCCGGATTTCGAATTCATGAGATTCTTTATGCTGGAATGGCTAGCCTGATCGTTGCAGCCATTGCCCAGATGTATATCCTATCACATCCAGGGAAGCAGGGTGGAGGATACCGGAACAAGCACGGAAGCGCGGGTCCCATCAGGTTGTTCTCCCACCGATATACGACTTTGATGGCATCTTTTGTGGTGATTGGTGTAGCCGTCTCGGTTTTGTTGCACTATGAATTTCTTTCCGTAACACAAAGCCGCTTTCCCGGGGGAACAGAATTAGTTGAATTTCTTGGTTTCTTTCTTGGGATAGGGGTAGTGCTGGCATGGATCCTGAAACGATTCCTGTTTCACTGGATAAAGGGCAAATTCGGGATCAGGATGACCCTGTTGCTCTTGCCTGTCGCATTGCTGCTCCTGACCATTCCTGCTTCTATCTTCGGCGAGGGTTTTGGTTTTGGAGGAGGAATACAGATGTTTGCATACTTCTTCCTGCTGGTGGTCTTGGCCAATCTATTTAGTCGCTCCATGAAGGAGTCCATGGAACACCCTTCCATGAACCTGATCTATCAGTCTCTTAATACACGCGAACGGGAGAATATTCAATCGGGTATTGAAGGGGTTTTTAGCCAGATTGGCGTATTCACTATGGGCCTTTTCCTTTCCCTGTTTGTGATGCTGCAGTTTGTGGAGTTGTACCACGTGACCTATGTTTTGTTTGTTGTGTTGTTAATATGGTTCGTGGTGGGTCTTTCACTTTACAAAAATTATCACCGCTTGTTGAAGGTAAGTCTGGAGTCTGATCGTGTTTTTGATCCTTCCGCTCTGCACCTGGAGGAGATTGAGCAATTTGACCTGGAACATTCTGAATTCTCCCAGGAACTGATAGTATTTAATCCCTATTTTTTTCATTTTGTATCCAGGGAACGCGAATTATCTTTGCTGGCCCATTCAGCTCCCATGGTACGCCGGCTGATCTGGGATCATATTCTGAAGTCTTCACCCGGATTAACGGATATCACTATTAGTCAAATGCTTGTGAACGAAAGGGAGCCGGATATCAAGGAGCAGATCCGGCAATTGAAAAAGCGAAAGCTGAAATCAAAACTAGGGCTGCAGGAGGCTTTTATCAGAGAACGGCTTAACAAATTCAACAATGTTGAAAGTGAGCCTGATAACTCCATTGGTGAGGTGTTTCATTCCGGCGACCGACATGAAATCCTGGCAGCACTCTATTATGTCGCTGAAGCGCAGGACCGGACCTTCCTCCCGGATGTCATATCGCTGTTCAGGGATCGGGATCCTGAAATTCAGGGTGTGGCCATCTCTACTGCCGGCTGGCTTGACCTGGGTGGTAATGCTCATAAAATTATCGACCTGCTGATAGACCCCGTACTATTCAGGGCTGCCTGGTCGACCCTGGTCAAGCAGGGCGAGAACGTGCTTGATGAGTTGGAAATGGCCTTTTATAAACCTGATGCGGATATAGGCTTGCAAACACGAATTGTATCCGTTATATCGTCCATTGGCGGTGCGCGTTCTGTTCAGCTCTTGCTGCAGAAGCTGGAGTATCAGCACCGTGACGTCTTTCATTCAGTTGTACAGGGACTCTATGCCAACCATTTTGAGGCGACAGTGATCCAGGAGGCGCAGATTCAGAATGCCATCCTGAGAATGGTCCAGGCAGGAACCTGGATAATGGCAGCAAAAATTTCTGTTCGAACCGATGATCCGGGGGGAAGCCTTGCCAGGGTGATCGATCTCGAGATATGGGAGGTCAATGAACTAATATTGATGATGTTGACGATGATCTATGATCGAAAATCGGTGCGAAGGATTAAAATTTCTTTGCTTGACCGTCAATCGGATGATCGCCAGATGGCCCTTGAGTTACTGGAGCTGCTGCTGAAAGAACCATTGAAGGCAGTCCTGGTGTCCTATTTTCATGATGTTTCGGTCCGGGAGAAACTGGACAAGCTGAAGGAACTATATCCCATTGATGTTTTTCCGGTAGATCTCCTTCTAAAACGAATTTTAAATCGAAGTGGAGCCCAGATGGGAGATTTTATCAAGATCTGTGTGCTGGACAGGATAGGCAATGTGGAGCGCTTCTTTGATGAACAGCAGATCATTGCGCAGGGATTTCATCCCAACCCCAGGATCAGGGAGATTGCAGCACAACTCTTGCGCAAGAATAATCCGGAGCAGTATGACCTGGTGACTGAACGACTTGACTTTCCTGACAATAGTTTTCCGGGACATGAGGATATGGTACGGTGGTACCTGGATTCCACTATGAGGCTGACCACGTGGGACTTATTTGAGAATATTGGAATAAACGCTCTTTTTAAACTGGTTTCCATTGCCAGACCCTTCTCCGAAGAGTGGACCCTTGATGGAGACACAGTAATTCTTGCCAGATCTGTATCTGCAGAGGAATTTGCCACTCTTTCAAACGGGATTGCAATAATTGCTGCAAATCAACCCGAAATTTTGGAGCAGATTCGCTATCTTGGTACCATAGGAGCATGTGAAGCTTTTCTGATCGATCGAAAGGAGTTTGTTGAACTTTTATTTGATGACAGAAGTTTATTGCATGTGTTTTGCAGTTTCCTGAATCAAGCTTCCCAGAAGCCGTTTTAGGATTCGGGATATGAGTATTGAGTTTAATTATGGGTAATCCCACTATGATAAATACCGGGGTGCTACAGCGAAATCCTTTTCCAGGAAGCAGGCCTTTTTTTTCAGCTGAAGATCAACTTTTCTTTGGCCGGGATAAGGCTGTTTCGGAGTTGCTTGAAATTCTGCTGAAAAGAAGATTTGTAGCTGTGGTTGGTGCTTCCGCCAGCGGAAAAACATCTCTGATTCAGTCAGGTGTAATTCCGGCGCTTCTTGCAGACATGAAAAGGGAGTGGGTTCCTGTCATAATCAGGCCTGGCAGAAGACCCATGGAGAGCCTGATCAGGGGATTTCAGCGGGTCTTCGCAAAAAATATTTCTGAATCGGATGTTCACACCTTCCTGAAAAGTTCACAAAGTGTAAGTGATTTTCTTTTAGAAAAAGACCTGGGCAACTTCCATTATTTTCTGGTGGTGGATCAGTTTGAAGAACTGTTCACCTGGCAAGTGGCCCAAAAGAAGAGGAAAAGCGGGAAAAATCCGGATGCCATACATTTTATCAATCACCTGATGAGGTTGGTTGAAGCGACGGAACCTCAGATTTTTTTGATGCTGTCGATCAGGTCAGATTTTCTGGATTACTGTTCAAGCTATCGGGAGCTTACTGAGCATCTCAACAGGAGTAAGTACCTGCTTCCTCAAATGAACAGGAACGACCTGAAAGAAGCCATTGTGGAGCCTTTTCGTGTGGCGGGAGCCACTGTGGAGAGTGGTTTTGAGGAGTACCTGATGAATGATATGGAGGAGGTTGAACCCCATCTGCCCTTGTTGCAACACGCCCTGAAACAAACCTGGAATCATTGGCTTAGCAGAGGAATTACTAAGCTACCTGTTTCTCTTGAGGATTATCAGTCCTCCGGCTCCATTCGTAATGGTTTGAGCAGGGACCTGGAGAATTTGTACCAGAATCTTGAATTCTATCAGAAGGAAATATGTGAACGCATTTTCAAAACCATTGCATTTAAAACAGAGCGGCAGGAGGCATACAGTCGAAGGACTTCCCTGGGTAATATAGCCAGGATTGCACAGTGTAAGGTGGAACGGGTTATTGAGGTGGTAGAAATCTTTGATAAAGCTGGCCATCCTTTCCTTGGTTACCAGCATTCAGCACCACTATCATCTGAAAGCAGGATTGAGTTGTCGCACGAATCACTTATCAATATCTGGGATCGTCTGCGACAATGGGTGAATGAAGAAGATGAATCGATCAGGATGTATTTGAAGCTCTCTAAAGCTTCTGCGCTTTATCAACAGGGCAAAGGGGTTCTTCTCGAAGCGTCTGAACTGCAAAAGGCCATTGATTGGAAAAAATTACACAATCCATCGCCTGCCTGGGGGATTCAGTTCAATCCTGCTTTTGAAAGAGCCATGGTTTTTCTGAACACCAGCGAAGAGGAGTATATCTGGACAGAGAAACGGAAAATTATCCTGCAGCGCAGGAAACAGATTCTGAACCGCTCCATTGTAGTTGGAACCATTGTGATTGCCGCTGCAGTAGCCCTGGTTATATTTATTTCCCGGAACAGGCCAGTTGAAACGGATCAGCAAATTCAAAATCTTGTTCAGGAGCAACCCACACCAGCCACCTCACAGCCTAACACACAAGCTTCGGCACAGCAACAAAATACGGATAATCGTCCAATAGTGACAGAGGAGGAGGCAGAACAATCCCAGGAGATTGTGGAAGAGGAACCGGTAGTCCGGGAGCCCGAAGAACAGGTGCTAAATGATCAGGAGGAAAGCAGCATAATTCCTGTGGAGACTATACCTGAACCTGTAGTGACCAGCGATCAGCAGGCCGATCCAATCTCCTCCAGAAACAGGGAGAGTGAAATTATTGTTTCCATTGCCAAAGATGCGGCATACCTTAGCCTCGGGATCACAAAAGCCCCGGAATTGCAGGGTTTGCTTGCCTACCAATCGTACTTACTGCACAAGGAACATGCAGGGGGGGGGTTTGATACTGACATCTATTCAGGGCTTTACGATGCCTTGAAAAAGCTGATAAAACAGTCATACAATATCTACCCCAGTCTCAGACATTCCATCAAAGCCATGGAATGGCTCAAGGGATCGGGAAGTGTACTGGTTGCCCTCAGCGATGGCAGCATGAAAATATTATCGGGAAATATTGCCAATCGAGCCGCACAGATTACCCTGGCAGGAACAGGTTTTAACAATGAATGTATTGGAATTAGTCCTGATGAACGCATCGCGGCTATTGGAACCAGTGGTGGAGGCATGCTCTTTATTGAACTGGAGAACAGGGGTGAGGTAATACATCAAAACAGAGAAGAAGGCGATGTTGTTCTTTTTGTAGAAAACCTGGGGAGAAGCGGAAGTTTCCTCTCAGCTGGTACCAGTAATAAGATCCTTAAATGGGATTATAATAGTTTCACACCGTCCACGCTGGTAACCTTGATGTCAAGACCTCTTGCAATGGCAACTTCCAGGAATGGTTCACGTGCTGCCATTGGAACGGGTAGCGGCAGGATCTATACAATGAATGTGAATGATCCGGCCAGCGTACAGGAGGTGAATAATTTTGGTGGCAACCAGGTCAGAGCTCTGGATTACAGCCCGAATCAAAACTACCTGGCAGCAGGAATGCTGGATGGATCGGTGAAGGTACTGAGCGGTGACGGAAGAAGAATCATTGCAAATCTGTTCGGGCCTGGAGCCAGGTTGACTGAAATAGAATTCAGTCCCGATGGCAGGTTCCTTGTGGCAGCATCAAATGATGGAAATGTATATATGTGGAATGCCATGAAATGGGGTGATTCGCCTGTGGAATTTACAGAGAACAATGGTTTTGTGCTTTCCCTTTGCTTTAACGGGAACGGCAGTTATTTTTATAGCGGAAGTGTAGATTATCCCCGGGTGGTTGGCAGGCCAACAGATCCTGATAGAATGGCAGCGGATTTTTGTTCGCTGTTGACCAGAAACCTGAGCCAGGAGGAGTGGAATCAGTATTACGGGGAAGATATCCCATACCAAGAGACTTGTCCCAGATGATAAAGAAGTTCGTAAATATGCCAAAAGGAATTCTCATTTTCCTGGTTTTGTGTCTGGGGATTCAAACCTTAAGGGCTCAGGACATGGTCGATTGTACCTACCTGCTTGAAGACGCCAGGGAAGCGTATGAAGCAGGAATGGTGGAGCTGGTTCCGGAATTATTACTTGAATGTATCCAGTCTAATGGCTTATCAGGTGAAGCAAGAAAAGAAGCCTACAAGCTGGTAATCAACTCTTATATTTTTGACTATTTGACTGCAGAGGCAGATAGTCTGATGGATGATTTTGTAAGAGAATTCCCGAATTACAGGGCGGTAAATTCAGATCCGCAGGAATTCGTGTTTTTACTGGATGCACATTTAACTGCCCTGGGAATAGATCCTAACCTGGCTCCGGAGGATACAGGGCCTGAAGTCGTTGAGACCAAAGCTCCAGGGTATTTTGCCCGGAGAAACATTACCAAAGGAGCAGGTGAATATGGAAATACAGTGGGATTCAATGTGGGAGCTACGCTTGGTATATCAAATAAGCTTGAGGCTTACAGTGTGGGCGATCCGGGACAGGATGATGGTCATTTTGGCTTATTGCCCGGCTTTCAGACTGGTGCAGAGGCCAACCTGATCCTGAACAGGAAACTGGAGGCTTCCTTTGGCCTTCTATATAACCTGAACAGGTTCTCTTATTCTGCAAGTCCTTTATCTTCTATCTCCTACAGGTACGTTGAAGCCCAGCATCAGGTGCTGCTGCCCCTCTCCGTTTTATATAAGTTGAATCCTGAAGACAGGAAGATCTGTTACTATTTGCGGGGCGGTCTTGTACCCTCATACCTGTTTCATACTTCAGGTAAAGGGACCAGGTCTAATGAGACTTCTCAGGATGATGTTGTGGTGGATCAGACAGATATTACTGCATCGAGGGTGAAGTTCAACCTTGATGCTTTGCTTGGCGGAGGAGTTAGAATTCCACTTGACAATGCTTTTATTTTTGGAGAAATCCGATGGACCACCCGATTGATGCAGGTTAACAAGGAAGATATGCGGTATCAAAATAATGACCTTACCTGGTTGCTCTATCATGTGGATAGCGATTTTCGGGTTCACCAGTTATCCATCTGTGGCGGTATATGTTGGGATCTTACAAAGGAATAGATGCAAAGGATGATGAAATATGGCTTTATATTGATCCTGTTATCAGGTTTTCTTCTCTCCTGTGAGAAGGAGACTTCAAGTGCTCAGGCAGATAGTTTTATTAAGTTTTACGGCTCTTACCTGATGGATCAGGCAGGGGAAGTGGAGGTGCTTGGAAATGGGGGGTATGCCATTTGTGGCACGGAGACCAGTGAATCGCTTGGAAAAAGAATGGTATTGATTGTCACAGATGCCTTTGGCAATGTACAGAGTGGTTTTCCACAGTACTATATTGAGGAGGGCCTTGAAACAGGAGGCAGTTCACTAATTGCCCTGCAGGATGGCTCTGGAGGATTTATTCTCTCGGGATTTGTGGAGAGACCGGTAACTGGATCAGAGCAGATGCAGAAAGATATATTTGTGGTAAAAACCTCATCAAGAGGGGATACAATCTGGCAGCGGAGTTATGGTTCGCTTGAAGATGAGCAGGTTCTTCACTCCATCGAAATGATTTCTTCCGGATATATGCTGTCGGGGTACCAGGTGAAAGATGGAAATTCGGATCTAATGGTCATGGGGGTCACCGAAGAGGGCGATTCTCTCAGGCTGGGACTGAATTATAACAATCCTTACGCTGTGAATTCCAGCGCTACATATTTGTTGAATGCAGGGAACATGTACCTCTGTGTGTGCACTTATGATAAAGTTAATGGGGCAGGGACGGGTATTCAGGTTCTGACCTTTGATGACGAATTAAGTCCACTTGCGAAGAACCTTTCCGGAGAGTTTAATGAGTATGGCATGTGTATCCTGGAAGTGGGCGATGGGAGTTTCCTGGTCCTGGGAAACCGGGAGAACGGATCGGGAAGTTCGGAGTTTTTACTGTATGGTATTGAGACAGATGGCCTGCTGATCACAAATACCTCCTTACATGCAACCATTTCAGAGCAAAACGCAGACTTAATAGGAGAAAGGATGATAGAGACTGCCTCCGGAGACCTGGCCATTACCGGAACCAGGCGTGTGGGTAATAATAGTGAAGTATTGCTGCAATTTGTCTCCGCTTCCTACCAGCCGGAAGAACTGGTCACTTATGGAGCCTCCGGGGCCCAGACCGGTCAGGATATAGAACTTGCCAACGATGATGGATTTGTGGTGCTGGGTAC
>QMPQ01000088.1 GCA_003648635.1 Bacteroidota bacterium
GATCCACTTCAGCTTTAGCACCACCTGCCCTGGCCTGGTAAGATGCCAGGTAGCGGTCGGTCCATCCATGGTCGTCCAGTCCCAGGTAACTATCCACAATGCTTTGTGAAACGGCACTGAAAAGCCCACCTCCCCCGTAATAGGAATTGGTCAGCACTACCACACCCAGTTCCAGGTCCGGGATCATAATGGTTTTCGAGAGCATCCCGGATAGATCGCCCGTGTGCGAAACACTCATCTTTCCGTTCATGTCACTTAGCCGCCATCCCAGGCCATACCCTGAAAAATGTGGATTATACCTGTTGTTGGGCCGAACAGTAATGCTTGTATGTATTTTCCACATTTCGCGCTGACTGGCTGCAGAGAAGAGTTGATCATCCAGCTTCTCTCCATATTTGCCGCCGTTGAGGTGGACCAGCATCCATCGACAGAGATCATCCGCATTGGAAAGAACAGCTCCAAGGGCTCCATTCATTTTATCAGGATCGTGCTCGTGCCAGGCAATGGTCTTCAGCTTTCCATCTACGGCCAGATGGGGTGTGGCCAGGTTTGTTAGTTCACTCAAGCTTACAGGAAGGGTGCAGGAGTTGTCCATACCCAGGGGACTCAGAATCCTTTGCTTCACAAAACTTTCCCAGCTCTGCCCGCTTACCCTTTTTATTACTTCACCGGCCACTACATAAAGCACATTGTCATAGTCGTATTTTGTTCTGAATGCTGACACCGGTTCGAAATATTGAAAATTGGTCAAGAGGTCAGCCATGGTAAAGTCTGAGCCGGAAGGCCAGAATTGTAAATCACCAGCTCCCAGTCCCAGTCCGCTTCGGTGGGTAAGCAGATCCTGGATGTTGAAATTCTGGGTCACATAGTCGTTGTACATCTTAAATTCGGGGATGTGATCAATAACCCGGTCCTGCCAGGACAAAAGGCCCTCTTCCACCAGGATGGCCAGAGCAGCCGAGGTAAATGCCTTGGTATTTGAAGCGATTGCAAAGGAGGTGTGTTTATCTACCTTCTCTCCAGTAAGGACTGATTTTACCCCGTACCCTTTCGCATGGATGATTTCACCATCCTTAACAATTCCGACGGCTACCCCGGCTACGGTAAACTTCTCCATGGCATCCTCTACCAGTTTATCTACTTCCCTGGAAGTGAGCTGTCCCGATACCGGGATAAGCAGGATTGATACCAGCAGAAGAGACAAGAGGGTTTTCAGATTTATAGTTTTCATCGGGCAAATATTTTTGAAGTTTCAAAGATAGAATCTTCAGGATAGATTTAAAGTAAGCGGGCTATATAAAAACCGTAACTGTAATATTGCTTGAACTTCATGTACATTTCAAATTCAGATCTATCATTGGCGATCAGCTCAATGGCCTCCTTGCTCTGTTCCTGTCGTTCAAGGAAGAAAGAGTAGCTCTCTTGCAGGGGTAGATAAAAGTGGTCTATCCAGCAATCTTCGGGCAGTATAAAATGCCCAATGGTTTCGAAGCCCTGATTTCCCAGTATTTCCAACTTAGCTGAAACTGTATCAATTTCCGGGCACTCTTTTTTCCAGAACTGCTCCAGTTCTTCGGGCCTGCTGTCAGTGGTCCAGGTAATATCAGAAAGCGCCAGGATCCCTCCGGTTTTAAGGTGTCTTTTCCAGAGGGCGATCCCTTTCTCAAATCCCATGATGTAAATAGCTCCCTCCGACCAGATCAGGTCAAAAATATTATCTCCAAATGGCAGTTTGTCCATGGAGGCTTCTACGGGAGTGATTCTCTTATTCAAGCCATTTTCACTTGCCCGGACAGAAAGGATCTCCAGGAACTCCGGGAAAAGATCCACTGCAGAGATCTTCCCATCTAGATGGCTGGCCAGTGTGAGGGTCTGGCCGCCTGTTCCGCATCCAATATCGGCTATTCTCAAATTTTTCTGGCCCAGCAGACCGGTCAATTCAATTGCTTTTTCCGTTACCCGGGGACTTCCGGGTCCCTGGCGCTGGTTATGTTTATGAAGGTCAATCAGCAGATCAAATTCATTCATGTCTCAGTATTGGATCTTTCAAGGTACATATTTAATCATATCTTTGGACATGAACGTAGGAGCAGAAGATAGAGGCCGGACCATTACCCTGGTGACACTGATTATTGCCGCTGAAGCAGCTTTTTTTCTCCCTTTTATACTTCCGCGGGTATTTCGTCCTACCCTGCTGGAGCTTTTTCAAATCTCCAATACGGAGCTTGGAATGTGGTTCTCTGTTTATGGGATTGTAGCGATGATCTCGTATCTTTTTGGAGGAGTCCTGGCCGACCGGTTTCCTGCGCGAAACTTGATGGCATCGGGCCTCTGGCTCACCTCGGGAGGTGGAGTTATAATGGCCATGGTACCTTCAGGCAAGACGATGATTTGGCTGTATGCCTTTTGGGGAATTACCACCATCTGGCTCTTCTGGGCTGCCATGATCAGGGCCACAAGGGAGTGGGGCGGGGAAGATTTCCAGGGGAGGGCCTTTGGATGGCTGGAGGGAGGCAGGGGAAGTGTTGCAGCACTACTGGCTACATTTGCATTTCTAATATTCTCGCGTGAAGGAAATTTCCAGATAGTTATTCTGGGCACATCCGGATGTACATTTCTGAGTGGATGGCTGGTATGGCTGTTTATCCCAAAGAGGTCACCGGAAAAGTCGGGTACTCCAATTTCTGAAGTGATCCAGGGAGTTTACAGCTTATTGCGGAAGCGAAACATCTGGTTGTTATCAGCTATTATCGTCTGTGCCTATGCCGGGTATAAGATTACCGATGATTTTTCCCTGTTTGCCAGGGAAGTACTTGGGTATTCGGAGTCAAAGGCTGCGGGGCTTGGAAGTGCGGCACTCTGGTTACGGGCTCTGGTTGCCATCCTGACGGGTTACCTCGCCGACCGGTATAAGAGGACAGATTTACTTACAGTGTGTTTTGGTCTCACTGCCATAGGTGCTGTACTTTTCGGGTTTAGAGTCCTGGATGGGATTACCGGACTGGTCCTTCTGAACCTGGCCCTGACCGCGGCTGGTATTTATGGCTTGCGGGCACTTTACTTTGCTGTGATGAAAGAAGCGGGATTCCCTGTTGCACTTACAGGTACCGCGGTGGGGATCCTTTCAGTTGTTGGTTTTGCCCCTGAAATTTTTATGGGTCCATGGATGGGCCATCTGCTGGACAGCTCTCCTGGAGCTACGGGGCACTCCCATGTCTTCATCTTACTTGCAGCCTTTGCCATGCTAGGGCTGGTGGCCGGTTTGCTTTTTCGCAGATCTACCCGATCCTGACAAGGCTTAAGATCTATAGCTCCAGTATCATCCAGATGGTACATGTGGTGTGTCCTGAATTTCCCAATGGAGAGGACAATTTTCGAAATCCCAGTTTTTCATAGATGCGCACAGCTAAGGAAAAGTGGGGCATGCTCTCCAGGTATAGTTTTTTATAAGCCATTTCCCTGGCCGAAGCAATGCAAAGATCCATCAGCTGCTTTCCTGTACCCCTTCCTCTTTCCGATTCAGCGAGATAATACTTCACCAGCTCGGCGCAGCTGTTCTCCAAGCCTTCCGTGGGATAGATCCCACAGCATCCTACAGGAATTCCATCTTGTTCAGCCACCCATAGCACAGATTTGTTTTTGCGGAACAGACCAAATAAATCATCAGTCGTGGGATCGGAGAATACAGTACCATTTTCAGGAGCATCGTGTTCCTTGAAAACCTGTCTGATCATCCTGGCCAGGAGAACATTGTCCTCTTTCTTTATTTCCCTGAAGATTACTACCGAATGCATGGCTGCAAAACTAGCATTTCTGATTCAAATTCATTTACTTACAAATAAAAAGTGCCATGAAAGCCAGAAAAGCTTGTTTGGAACTTTGGTCTCTTATGTTCCTTTTAGTCCTTCCCCTTCTTTTTGCAGGCTGTAACCAGGCTGTGGCAGATGAAATAGGTGATGATGAACAGGATCCGAGGGCCAAGGAGATTTACGATCAGTATTGTTCCAATTGTCACGGAAAGGACCTGAGAGGGGGAAATGCGCAGAGTTTACTTGACGGGGTATGGCAATTTGGGGATGGATCGGGATATGTGACAAGGAACATTAAATACGGAATTCCGCACCTGGGGATGCCTTCCTATGAAAGCTCCCTGGATGATGAAGAAATCAGACTTCTGGTGAAGTATCTCTATATGGAGCAGTCCAGGGCAGGTGTTGAAAAACCGGACCCTCCGGCACAGCTTGAAAGCATTGACTATACTATTGGGACCGAAATTTGGGTGGACAATCTTGACATCCCCTGGGCTATCGTATTTCTAAACAAGGATACAGCGCTATTTACCGAACGGCCGGGTAAACTGCGGATGATTGTTCAGGGAAGCTTAGTAAATAATCCTGTGACAGGAACTCCAGAGGTTCTGGCGGAAGGACAGGGGGGGCTGATGGATGTGAATATCGATCCTGATTACAAGGAGGATGGATGGGTCTATCTCTCTTACAGTCACCAGATAGACCCACCTATAAATGGACAGAGAGCCCCGGCCATGACCCGTATTGTCAGGGGAAGGATCCGTGATATGCAGTGGGTGGATGAACAGGTGATTTACGCAGCGCCAAAGGAAAGCTACAGAACCACCAGGCACCATTATGGCAACCGGATCGTTTTTGACCGGAAGGGCTATCTATATTTCAGTATCGGAGATCGTGGAGCGCAGGACCATGCCCAGGATCCCGCCAGGCCAAACGGCAAGATCCACAGAATTTACCCCGATGGGAGTATTCCGGATGATAATCCCTTTATGGATAAGGGGCTGGCTTCCCTGTATACACTTGGAAACCGAAATCCACAAGGTGTTTCTGTTCATCCTGTCACCGATGAAGTATGGGCCTCGGAGCATGGCCCGCTTGGGGGAGATGAGTTGAACCTGATTACTTCAGGGACCAACTACGGCTGGCCGGTCATTACCTACGGCAGTAATTACGACGGGGTACCTGTTTCGGATTTCACACGAAAAGAGGGGTATGCTCAGCCGGTGCTTTACTGGAAACCCTCCACTGCAGTATGCGGGATAGAATTCTATCAGGGGGAAGCATTTCCCCGGTGGCAGAACAAGTTACTGGTGGGTGCATTAAAATTTGAAGAGGTCAGGTTACTTGATATTGAAGTCAACAGGGTCATGCACCAGGAGGTGATCTTTAAAAACTTTGGAAGGGTCAGGGATATCGGCCTCGATCCGGAAGGGAACATCTACGTGGTGGTTAATAAGCCCGACCGGATCATCAAGCTAAGGCCACTGGCAGAACGTAGAGGTCAGTAGGCTCTGAAAAAACATTTAAAAAAAACTATTGTCATGAGAAACATTTGTCTAATATTCGCATCCCTGATCTTTACTCTTATGCAAAGCTGCACTACTCCTGTACGTACATATGTCACAGTGGTTTTTGATGTTGAAGATTATATTTCTCCTGAATCCGATAGTGTGGATGAAATTCCCCTCTGGCTGGCTGAAACCATGACAGAGGTGGGCGTTACGGGAACATTTTTTGTGATCGGGGAGAAGGCACGTTCGCTTGAAGAACGCGGACGGCAGGATGTAATAGAGGCCATGGCCTCTCACGATATTGGGAGTCATACCAATCTGGGCTCTATCCATCCAACTGTAACCGAGATCCTTGAATATGCCGATTGGGACCAGGGTGTGCAGACAATGCTCGAAAACGAATCGCTGGGAGTTGAAGAGTTAGAGCGGATTTTCGGAGTTCCGGTAAGCACCCTTGCCCGGCATGGAGGATCATACGGTCCGCAACTGGTATATGCACTGGGACAGATGGGGAAAGGGTATGTCTATTCGCCAGTACAACTTCCAGGGAAACATGCTGTCTGGTTCTGCAATACCCTGAACTTCCATGGCGATTACGGGGGTTTCGATGATGTGTACTATAAAGATGAACTGTTTAATCCCGTATTTGACAGCCTGAAAAAGAACTTCCTAAAAGATATAGAGGGGGTGGATATGATCTCATTTTTTGCCTGTCACCCCACCAAGGTCAGAGCTGAACAGTTCTGGGATTTCAATTTCTACGAAGGAGCCAATCCTGAAAGAGACAGCCTCAAGCCTCCTGCACTTCGCCCGGCAGAAAGCATGGTGACCGCCAGGAAAAATTTTAAAAGGCTAATGCAGTTTCTAAAGGACCAGGAGAGCATTGAGGTGGTCACTATCAGTGACCTGATGGAGCGATTCTCCTATCAACCCGACTATATTTATAAGAAGGATCTCTTAAGAATTGCCGAGAAGATCGGGTCGGCTAATCAGGTAGTATATGATGATGTTTATTCCCCCTCAGAAGTATTTGCTGCTTTAGCACAATCGCTTCAGGAGTATGGTCAGAATGGGAAACTGCCTGCGAAACTTCAGCGTGAAGCTCCACTCGGACCTATGACGATGCCATCTGAAAAACCAGGAGTTTCATCGGTTTCCAGGGAACAACTATTTGAACTGGCTGAAGCTTCCAGAGATATCATCCGCAATCAGGGCCACCTTCCATCAAGGCTTATGGTAGGGGAGGCGAGCATCGGGACCGGCTCTCTTGTTCAAGTGTTCAGCACAGCTTACCTGGATTTCTCAGAAAAAAGACAAAAGGATTCTTATGAGGTAATTTCCTTTGATGCCTATCCTAAGGAGAATGAAGAGACCATCATCTCAGAAGTGGAGGACTATAAACACTGGATCGTACACCGGACAGATCTGGATATGTCGCACCTTGCAGAGATGACTCGTATGCAGCTCTGGACCCTGAAGCCTGCTCATGAGAATCCATAATATCCGGGACTATCTGAAAATATGCACCTAAAGCGCTTCCACATAGAGTGATTTGATGAAGTGTTTACGGTAGAATTTGATCTTATTGAAGATTTTCAATGATTTCAGCAAGTCTGCTCCTGATGCGAATCAGCTTTACGCTAACATTCTTTACGCTAATTCCGATGGCTTCTGCGATCTCTTCGGAAAGATCATAGTAGTCGGAAGGATCATAAAGCAATTCGGTGGGTGAGGATGAGTCCGTTCATGTTTCATTGACCAATAGTTCTTTCAATATTAGTCAGTGATCAGGACAGAAAACTACAAAACAAATTTTATGGATCGGTTCTCGATCATTTCCTTCAGTTGATTGAGAAGGGCCTGTTCATGTGGATCGATATGTCCATCTTCCGTGACGATGTTCAGGATGGTATCCATCTTGGCACGTGTAATTTTATGATCTTGAATGGCTTTTTCAATCATTTTTCTGGCCCGACCGGCATTTTCACTGTACTTCATAAGAATTGCAGCTTTGTTTTATTCTATGAAAATAGCCATAAAAAAAGCCCGTCAAAATTGACGGGCTGTAGAATGCCGTAGGGTCAAAGTGTAGATTATACTAATTTGACGTTTGTAGCGCTTAGTCCTTTTGGACCTTCTTCTACATCGAAGCTAACTTTATCGCCTTCAGTGATTTCGTCGATTAATCCGCTTTGATGTACAAAAACGTCTTTACCTCCATCTTCAGGGTTGATAAAACCAAAACCTTTTACATTGTTGAAGAATTTTACTGTACCGTTACTCATAACTTAAAATTAAAATGAAACATAACTTTTACTAATAACAAGTGTAAAGGTAATTTGTTTTATTGGATTAACGCTTAATTATTCTTCTGGAAGACAAATATTTACCATCAAGGCTGATTCTGACCATGTATAAACCAGCTTTCAGCGTGCTCATTTCAAGCGTATGCGTGCCAGGATATTTGTCAAAATGGCTTTGTATTAGTTTCCCCTGGGTATCATAAAGTTCTATAGTGGCCTCTCCGTTTCCTTCCTCCAGGATCTTCACATACAGAAAATCATTTACTGGATTTGGGTAGACAGCGATGGCCGAATGCTTAAGAAGCTTTATCTCTTGCTCAGAACCAAGCGCCCCGCTGCCAACATCCCATTCTACTTCAAACTGGTAGTAAGTTTCATCGTCATAAGGTCTGATCCAGTAGGAGGTATCAGTAACTGAAGCCATTACCTTGTTCAAACCCTGAGTCAGGTCAGTTAAATGGATCACTATTGAATCGACACCATCACCAATCATAACTGCATTGAGATACCATTTTCTTTCGAAAGATGTTGGATCCGGATGGTTTAGATCAAGCTTAAATACCACAGAATCAGTTGACATATCGAACGTGGTGATGCCTGGCTCATATCCTTTAAATGGAGATGTCTGTGCATATATAGTTTCAATAATCCCTTCCCTGCAAACAGCGCAAAAAGGTTCTCCCAGGTATCTCATGAGACACCACTGATGAGGTCTGTACCAGGAGGGGGATTCATCATGAGAATATAGCCCGATGTCGTTATCCCCGTGCCAGTTCCTCCAACTTAACTGTTCAAGGTCAGTCTCCTGGGTCATGTTAATTGCTTCTCTGGCATACTGTGCCCCGGCCCAATATTCATCGGCCAGGTTAGAAAAGGAGTGTCCCAATTCATGCAAAGCAATCTCCTTGGATTCCTCATTTAAGGATGCGGTAGCCACCCATCCTCCGGAACCACCATAGGTGCTTGAATTGACCAGCATAAATACCTGGTCATATTCCGGGAGGTTGTTTGCCAGCACATTCGTGATAGCGGTATTGTTTGTGGGGACCAGCAAACGCTCGATGCCTGCATAGCCAAATGTACTTCCAAAGTAGTTGTCAATCAGACTATTGGGATCCGTCGCCGCACCCGAAACATTGGAAGGTACACTTATGGAAAAAGCGTTAAAAAAACTCCCGAATTTTCTAAACGGATCTACAGTAAAAAGAAGGGTCGCATACTCTTCAGCGACATCTCTGAAATCCTGCAATTCGCCATCCAGGAATCCGTCTCCGAGAAACACCAGGTTAATTGGGTAGTCCACATCGCCCTGGTAGAGGATCGTATCTACTCTGAAGGTCTGACTGAATATACTGTTCTGTGATGCAACTAGTAGAAGGACTGTGATGAAGAAATAGGTGTAGAGTTTTTTCATTGGATTTGAGTATTTAGAAGGAGCGTTCCTTCGGTATCATCATCAATAAATCGATTAAGCAGTATGGAACTTGCATCGGGGTCAATTTGCAGTCTTATATTGAATTGAGCGCTGTCAAGGTGGATCATCTTGCGTTCAAACTGACCGGCATCGTTCACATATTCTACAGATTTGTCAAGGGGATTGGGAATATGGCTCTGGCTTATGGTTTGTTGATTCCTGTCCAGGACCAGGAGTTCAAGATCATCCTTCTCTGCCTGGGCAATATTGTTCTGGTCATCTTTTATAGTTCCTTCTTTAATAATCATAGAGACCAGCTGTGCATCATAAGTCTTAGAAATACTATCCCTGGTGATTTGATAATCAAGGAACAGGATTCTGGAAGTTTCCCCTGCCATGCTTTCCTGGGAATCTGAGTTGTAGGTATTCTTAGGAGCATTGCACGATGGGATGGATACCACAAGCAGGCACAGCAAAGCTATTACTCTGGTTTTCATCTTATTTGGTTGATTGTAATCCGGGGGGCAACTAAATATAAGGAATAATAAGCTTAATGTCAATTATTTATGCGGCCAGATTTTCGGAATAGCCGGATCATTTGTTATGGTTTTCCATTAATTCATCGATGGGAGTCATTATTCGACCGGTCAGGATATCTTGTTTCGATCTTAACATGGCCAGCTTTTGTTGTAGCTTGAATCGGAACGTTCCATCATGAACGAGCTCATGAAGAAGCCTCTTTTGTGTATCGTGGACCCAGACCCCCTTAGCGTAGATTGATTGGTCTATAAATAGCGACCCGTAAGTTATTGATAAATAGTCTTCTATGCTTCTGTTTTCTTCTATTTCCCTTTCTAATAATCTATCAATCATAGTGGTTCCTGAGATATATATTCTTCCAAGTTCAGCGACAAATTCCTCATCTTCGATGAGTTTAATGGATCCGTCACCCAGGGATGCCTTATACAGATCAATATTGGGATCGTAGAATTCGGTGAAGTAGAAAAGGTAGGTTGTGAAGGAAAATTCCTCTACCGCCCAGTATATCTGTGCCTCAAGCATAAAGTATGTACATCCCGTAATTACTTTCAGAGAGTAATTGTTGTCTGATTTTTCTAAATAGTCGGATCATTGATGCCAGGTATTAATTTCAGTTTCCAGTAAGTCAATTAGACTGTCAATTTCAGTATCCAGCGCTATTCTGTATTCTAGAACTCCATTGGATAAATTCAGCTTAATGCCAATTAGGTTCCTGATCCTTTTATCTGATAGCAATTTGCGGTAATCATTTGGCTCTTCATTATTGAGTTGGAACTCTGGATTTCTGACAGATATCATCCGTACGTAATTATAATCATGAACGGCAATACCGTCAATGCGAAGCTGATGAACCTTAAGGCGATCGTCAGCCTGATTGCGAAGGTTATAAATACTTGCTTCCAGGTTGGTAAATCGCTGTCGAATTTGTTCGTTTGTAATGAGTCCGGTTTTCCCTGTATTCTTAATATCTGAATAGGAGTTAATGATTGGAACCTCCATTTCCAAACTCCAAAGCACCTCATACATAATGGAATCGGAATAAAATTCCCTGGGCAAGGAATCACCTCTTGAATATTGATTCAGAGCTGAAACCAACCTATCCCTTGATATCATTTCTACATCTATTAGCAATGCAGATTGCTGTTTCGCATCCCTGAGATCATTCAGCAGGTCCACCAGAATTTCATGCTCTTCCTTTTTGACCTTTTGTACGTCGCGCCAATTTTCCAGTGCAAAGGCAACCATTATTCCCACAACAACAGCAAGTGTTTCAAATCCATAGCGGAACCAGTCGGATCTTAAATGTTTAAATACTCTCATATATTAATTTAAAATGAATCATCCTCTTCCAATTTTTCCAGATGCGTAAAGGATGTTAATGCCATAGCTTTGTTCTGAAAGCAATTTGTGGCGGATTTTTCTAAATAATCGGATCATGGGGGGCTTTTTTAATTTTCTTCATTAAGCGTTGAAATGAATTTTACCATCATCTCTTTCAATTGCTCTTCTTCTTTCAACTCATCGATGCGCCATATATAGATGTATGATATGATGCCTTCCAGGCTTCTGTCCTGAAATAGTCCTTCATAGTCGGGACTGAAGGAGGTGGGCCCAATTGCATACTCCTCGCCCAAATACTTAACACGTTGATTTAAGCTGATATATTGATTAACAGCAGGTATGAACTTGTTAATGATAAGCTCTTGAATGAGCTTACCCTCTTCTTTTGCATCATTGATCCGATCTTCGTAATTGGTGATAAGTGCTCTTAGTTCTGCATTTTGAACAGAATTCAAATGCCCCGACATCTTGATGGAATTGAGGGCTCCCATAGATGGATCATAAGTCCATGCCCACTGGAGTAGCGCCAGCAGCGAATCTATTTCCTGAAAATTCTCTAATGGGGCTGACACCATTATAGTGTGCAAGTATTCGCTTCGCACCTTCTCTGGATTTTGCATGATACAACATGGCTTCATCTAACCTGGCCTGATTAGTTGATATTTCGAGTTTCAGGCTTCCCAATAGCAACTGTTCGGCGTTTCTAATCCTGCGATTCTCGCTCCAGTTGTCAATCTGTAGCGCAAATAATATTCCTACAACAACGAGAATGATTTCTCCGGAGGCATATAGTAAATAGACGGAGTAGCGATCCTCGGATAGTAATTGGTGTCTGATTTTTCTGAAAAGCCGTATCATTATTCAAGATTTTCCAGGAAATTAGAGATCTTTTGATTTACGAAGTCAGGCTCTTCAACCGGAGACATATGTCCAGCCCTAGGAATAATTTCTAGTGCGGAGTTATTGATGTTGCTGTGCATGATCTCCGCTTTCTTTTTATCAGTAAGATTGTCCTGATCTCCCCACAGAATGAGAGTGGGGACTTTTATTTTGTGCAAGCCAGATGTGATTTCCTTCCGGAACAAGACACCCTTTACCGCTCTCACAAGTCCCATTCGGTTGTTGGAAAGAAAATGAATTTTCCAGGCCTTTCGAAGATATCTGCGAGAAGGATCTTTTAAAAAGCTGGGTCCAAAAAACATGGCGATCACCTTATTTGCGATGGGCTTCAATCCAATATTCTTAGCCACCCACAGCATCATTGTATTACGAAAACGGCCTGACGAGGGTTCGGGTTCGGAAGAGGTATCAATGAGGATTAAGGACTTTATTAGTTTGGGGTGACTGATTGCAAGTCGCATTGCCACCATACCCCCCATGGAGAAACCCACAAAATGACAGGTATTGCATTTTAAGGATATTAGAAGCTCATGGATGTCTTTTGCTAAGTTATCCAAATCATAACCCTCAAGAGTGACCTCGCTTTTCCCCTGTCCCCTGAAGTCAAATAGAACACAGCGGTAGTCAGATTTTAGGAACTTCACCTGGTCATCAAACATCCGAAGATTGAATAGCATACTATGCCCAAAAACAATCGTCTCTTTACCTTGTCCATGATCTTCATAGTATAGCCGGGCATTATTTACTGTGATATATGGCATCTTATGGCAGTTTATTGATTTAACAATTTGAAATAGGGATGCTTCGACAGGTCATCATATATTGAAGTGTTCATAGGGTATGAAACACTTGCAAGGCTAAATTGTTTTCCCTGAATCTTTTAGAAGTATATTGAAAGATCCTAAGGATCCGACAATAATTCCAGGCAGCGTTTAGATTTCTCCTTAATGGACGCCCCTTTGCTAATCATTTGATAAGCTAATTCATGGTTCTTGGTAAGTAAATTGTGCTGGTGCTTAAGTCCCTGCGCTTTTGAACTAATGTCCTGTTGAACAGAAATGGTTTCAAAGAAATCACCTGGCGATTGATCAAAATCTAAATACTTATTTCTTTCAAACTCTTCTTTTTTTATTTCATCTATGACTTTGTCAATAATGATCTGGAGAAATTCCTGATTATTGGATAACTCCATTAATGAAATTCGTTGTTCGTCGTTAAGCAAGACTGTATTACCTGACGACTGCATATCCAAAAATGTGTGGTTTATGGGCAGGTATCTGAATAAACTTATACTTATATTCTCGGCACTGTCTATAAGGTCAGACAATGGTGTGTTTCCCTGATCAAATAATTGGAAGTATGCATCGATACTCTCCTGTATAATCATACAATTATCAATGAGCCGGTTGATTTTAATAGTATCAGCAACGATATCACTTATTATTTTTTGAGCATATACATCTGCCGCTATTCGGGTTTTCCTTTGGTCATTCCAGCTTTCGAGTGCAAAGGCTGCCAGTATGCCTACCACAATGGCCAGAGATTCAAATCCATATCGAAACCAATTGTCTTTAAGATGTTTGAGAAACTTCATAATTGAAACCTGAGTGTTAATTCAATTTTACATTCTTAGATCCAGTTCTTTCTGAACTTCATTGATTAATTGAACGGACAACTCTCTCAATTGTGAAAAATGATTCAGGAATGCCTTATGTTTCAGTCTATAAACGGCAACGGTAATTTCAATGGTTTGAAATTCCTCTGAGTAATGATCATTAATGAATTCCCATTCACTATCCTGAACTATGAAACTGTTATCGTAGAGGTCGTCGAAGAAGGGGTCTAGTTTCGGGTAAATTTTAACCACTTTGTTTACATCTATTAAATGTCGGGAGGAAACCTCATTGAATTCGCTGATATGTGTAGCTGCACGTTCATGTTCCCTGTAATAGTCAATAATCAAATCCTTTAGCAACTTATTACTTAGAATACTCAGATGACCAGAATTAGTCAGTTCCATGTAAGTGGAATTATGGGTGGTAAGATGCTCCGAATTCCAGCCCACATGCTTAAATAGTTGCCTCACCTCATCGATGCTATTCTGGGTCTGATATATTTGATGAATAAATTCACGGTGATGCTCAATGATCCACTCTGAATCTACAATCCGGCGGTTATAATAGGTGGTATCGTTGGCCAGGTCCGATTTCAATCCCTGCAGGTACTCAATTTCAAGTAAATCCTGTTTTCTTTCTTCATTCCAATTGTCAAGTGCAAAGGCTACAAGAATCCCTACAACAACGGCTATAGTTTCAAAACCATAGCGAAACCAGTCAGATCTTAAGTGTTTGAATACTTTCATTTTCTATTGTCCAGCATTTCTATAATGGTTGTGGCCGTTTTTAGACCATCTTGCATAAAAAGTATAGTACTACTTACATTATTCAGGTTAATCCGTAGCGTTGATATAAAATAGTGATCTGCTTTCAGAGATTCCCAATCTACTGGAATTCCCTGCTGTCCAAATTCCCATACTTTGAAATGAAGCCTTACATAAGGTAGTAATACAGTTTCGAATTCGAATTTGTCATCCCGGTATTCCTCTTCCATTTCCAGAACATCCTTTTCATAATACTCGATCAGAGCCAGGCGAAGCACTCTATCCTCCATGGAGGTTAGGGATGATTCTTGGAGAAGATTAAATCCGGATGATACCAACGGTATGGGTCGTCGAATCATGATCCGACCCAGGTCAGATTGGATTTGATTGCTGAATGGCAAGTCATCCCGAATAGCATTAATAACCCTGGTCTGGGCTTCAAAATCTAACTGTCGTTCCAGTAATGTATTGGAGATTGAGCTTGAGTCAAGAACCAGATCTTCATAAATTTCATCGAAGATCTCAGTCAATTCGTTCTGAGTTTTTTTGTTCTCACTCCAGGTATCAATCTGGAGTGCCAGCAGGATTCCAGCAACGACCAGGATGATTTCCCCTGAGGCGTACAGGATATATATGCCGTAACTTTTCTCCGAAAGTAGCTTTTGCCTTATAGTCCGAAATAGTCTGATCATTTCTCAATCTCCAGCTTTATCTTTTCATAAAGTCCTTGTGCTTCTTTCATCAGGTATAATTGAAGCTAACAATAGTGTACAAACATCTTTAAGGCTAAATTGTTTTCTCTGAATCTTTTAAGAGCATTATAAGCAATATCCATATCCTTTATCACATCAACCTTTGTAAGCAAATCGTTACTATTATGAAAGACGGAGTTTATAGAGTAGAACTTGTGGAAAATGTAGGTGAAAGCGATTCTACGAATCAAATCTCTTTCACCTGCTGTTTACCTTTTATAAAAATAAATGCCATCACACTACCCAAAAGGCATA
>QMPQ01000089.1 GCA_003648635.1 Bacteroidota bacterium
AAGGAGATCCTGAACTTCGAAGCAGTGGCCTCGGGCGACATCTACTTTATGCCCGCAGGGCGCGTTCATGCCATCGGTTCCGGTGTGCTGCTGGCCGAGATCCAGCAGACCTCCGATGTAACCTACCGTATCTATGACTGGGACCGCACCGATGATGAGGGAAATCGTCGTGAACTCCATACCGACCTGGCCCTCGATGCCATCGATTTTAGCTTCCATAAGCAATATAAAACACCCTACCAGGCTTTGCTTAACAATACGGTTAATGCGGTCGACGCCCCCTTCTTTACCACCAGCGTAATCCAGCTGGATCAGCCAGTAGAGAAGGACCTCAACCTAATCGACTCCTTTGTGATTTATATGTGTATGGAGGGTGCCGCGGGGATCACTTATGGCAAAGGAGCAGTCGAAACCATTAAGAAAGGCGAAACGATCCTGATCCCTGCTGAGATAAAAAACCTGGCCTTGATACCCACCGAACCCACCACACTGCTGGAGGTTTATTTAAAATAACACCATGAAAATTACAAAAGCAGAATTTATATGCAGCAATACCAGAGTGGATCTCTGTCCACAGGAAGCAATTCCTGAATATGCCTTTATCGGGCGTTCAAATGTTGGTAAATCATCGCTGATCAATATGCTGGTGGAGCGGAAGAAACTGGCTAAAACTTCTTCCACGCCAGGAAAAACCAGGTTGATCAATCACTTTAAGATCAACGATCAATGGTTTCTATGCGACCTTCCGGGATACGGTTATGCCAAGGTGTCGAAAAAGGAGCGGGAATCCTTTGCGCTTATGATAGAGAAGTATGCAACCCAGCGTAGCAACCTGGTCTGCTTCTTTGTACTGATAGATGCCCGCATCCCACCACAGCAACTAGACCTGGATTTTATCGAGTGGCTGGGCGATAGCAACCTGCCCTTTGTGATCGTATTTACCAAGATCGACAAGATCAACCAGACCGGAAAATCTAAGAACCTTGAGCTGCTGAAAGCTGAACTCTTGCAGTCCTGGGAAGAGCTCCCGATGATCTTTGAGACAAGCGCTGTAAAAGGAACCGGGAAAGAACAGGTAATGGGATTTATTGAGGAAACCAATCTTAAGTTGGTGTAGTAGTTAAATATCCAGGAAATAGCGGATGGTTTTAACCAGCAGCTTAGGTTGTTCGGCATGTACCCAGTGACCGGCTCCCGGAATGGTAACACCTTCAGCTGTGGGGAAGATATCCCGAATCATCTGGTGATCTGTAGTCCTGATGTACCCTGATTCCCCGCCTGAAATAAAGAGTACCGGAAAGCCGGTTATCCCCCCCCGGGCTGCAATGGCCTCGCGGTCCATTCCTTCAAAAATAGCATCCAGGTTGCTGAAAATAGCTTCAAGATTGATCCGCCACGCAAAAGCTCCGCTTTGCTCTCTGCGAAGATTCTTTAGCAGAAAACTGCGAATCCGCTCCGAACCAATGGAAATGGCCAGTGCATGATCGGCATCCTCCCTTGACTCAATCTTCGACAGATCGATCTTCATCATGGCATCAATCATAGAGGAGTGGTTTGCAGCGGTGCGCGAGGCCAGGGCCAGGTTGCGATATGATTTGGGAGCGATATCAACCGAGATCAGGGCCTGCACTCTTTCGGGCCATGCTTCAGCAAAACTCATTACCGTTTTTCCTCCCATGGAGTGGCCTACCAAAACTGCCTTTTTTATCCCCTGCAGATCCATGAATTCGCGGAGGTCTTCCCGCATGGACGGATAGTCGTGTTCTGATGAGTGGGGTGACTGCCCATGGTTCCTCTGGTCCACCACAAATACCTCAAAACGATCGGCCAGGTCCCGTGCAATGGACACCCAGTTATCGGACGCGCCATAGAGGCCGTGCACAATCACAAGCGGGGGGGCCGCTTCACCATATTTTCTATAAAAAAGTTCCATGGATGTAATAAACCGTCCGAAGTTTAATTTGTTCCCTCCATATACCTGGAGGAAAGCTCTGCCACCAGCTCCCTGATAGTTTCAAATGCAGCTGTGGTCTCTTCCGTAATTAAGGTCTTTTTTAACTTCAGGATCAGCAAGCCATAAAGTCCGTTCAGGGCCACCTGTACATCGCTCTCTTTGCTATGCCCTGAGCGCATTCGCAGCGCTTCAATATGTGGCTTGGCTTTGCTGTAAGTTTCTTTGTAAGAGTTGTCGATCCCCTGCTTCAAGAGCTGGTCGTGCATCTCGCTAAGCTGCTCTGCAGTGGTCTCCAGGATACTGAGATGTCCCGATACTTCCTTTTGCTCATCATGCATCATGGTGATCAGTGTTTTATACCACTCCCTCATTTCCCGTTTCACCTCGTAGGATACCTCAAACCTGGAGATCAGGGTGGCTTCAATACTATCCAGATCCAGTTTATTGGCTCTGATCATGTCTTCTACCTGGTACATGTACAGCAGGTATTCGGCTATGTTTTCTTTTCTTTTCTGCTCTGCTATTATCATAGTCAATGCTTGTATTTAATCCCGGAGCTGGCGAAGGTACATCTGGATGGTGTTCTGGAGGCCATAATAGAGGGCGTCGGAGATAAGGGCATGACCGATGGAGACCTCCTTGATCCAGGGGATCTGCTGTTTGAACCACCGCAGATTCTGAAGATCCAGGTCGTGCCCGGCATTCAGTTCAAGTCCCAGATCACGGGCCACTTCAGCTGCATTCACAAAGGGTTCAATAGCCCTTTCCCGGTCATCCGGGTATTGTGTAGCATAGGGCTCTGTATAGAGTTCCACCCGGTCGCAAGCAGTCTTTGCTGCCCCCTCGATCATCTCCTCTTCAGTCCCCACAAAAATAGAGGTCCGGATCCCGTGCTTTTTAAACTCCTTGATCACCTCCACCAGGAAATCCTTGTGTTCCAAAGTATCCCATCCCGCCGAGGAGGTTAGTACACCTGGCGGATCGGGTACCAGGGTCACCTGCTGCGGTTTAATATCGGTCACAAGTGAGATAAAAGATTCCGATGGATAACCTTCGATATTCAATTCGGTAGTGACAAGTGGCTTTAGAAGCTCCACATCACGGTAGCGGATGTGGCGTTCATCAGGTCGGGGATGAACGGTAATGCCCTGCGCCCCGAAGAGCTCACAATCGATTGCCACTTTCTGTACATCGGGAACATTCCCTCCCCGGGCATTCCGGAGGGTGGCAATCTTATTGATATTTACGCTTAGTTTGGTCAAAATCAGATGCGAAGTTAGCAAATTAGCTTGTCCTAAAGCTCAATTTCCAACAGTTCTTGACCCAGATTATGCAGGGCGCGTTCAATTCTTTTCGTTTGCTTACCACTTGGGGATTTACTACCCGACACATACTGACTTATCAAACTTTGATTCATTCCAGTAAGTCTTGACACCCCTGATTTCGTTAGAATACCTGAAAACCATTCAAAAAGTGACGCAACATCCATCTTGAAAGAAAGGTCAAATTCCCGATCAAATTTCCCAGGAATTGGCATATTCTCAATACGCATTCCTTCAATATGAAAATCAATTGCGTCCTTAATGTTGCTTTTTATTTCAGCTATTGTTCTTCCGGTGGATATACATCCTGGAAGATCGGGTAAATAAGCAGAATACCCTTCATCTGTCTTTTCCAATATTACACTGTTTCTCGAATCCACTACCTTTGACATGTTATGTCAGTTTTATATTAGCTTGTCTAAGAATACTTCCCAAGGTTCCTTTCTTTATATCGTCAGCTGGTTTACCCGGCACAGTTACCAATCCTCTCTTTATGGGATGCTTAAATTGTCTATGGCTACCTCTTGTTCTGACAAGTTGCCAACCATCATTTTTCAAAAGCTTCAGTAGGTATGCAACCTTCATATTCTTTGAAGTTGGAATTTCCAAAACAAAGAACATCCCAGCGAAGGAACATCGTATAAAAGTAATGCTTTTGTTACTTTTATACTAATAAAGTAATACTTTTGTTACTTATATTCTTAAAAGAGCAGCAAAGGGATGTCCTTTGCTACTTAATGTATGAATCAGCGTATGATCAGCTCGTCGATCCCTCTTTTGGGTACATGGTGAACCCCCTCCTCGTCGCGCCAGTATTTGATATCATCATTGGCAATCTCATCGATCACCACCTCTTCGGCAGGCTTTCCCAGGGCAAGAACCTGGATGATCTTGTAACGCTCCGGTATATTCAAAATGTCTCGCAACTTCTCCCGCTGCACCGATCCGATGATGCATCCGCCAAATTCCTGTTCCACAGCGGTGAGCAGCATGCTCTGCGCAGCAATACCATCGTCGCACCACCAGTCGTTGGTCAGCTCCAGGTCGCCCAGCTGAACTATGTAGGCAGAGGGCCTCTCGCCATCTTCCGGACCTGGCCACTCTTTCATATAACCTGCCCAAGCCAGGGTGGGAAAGATCTTCCCACAGGAGTATGAATCATTGAATAACATATACCTCAGAGGCTGCATGTTTCGGGCAGAAGCTGACAGTCGGGCCGCCTCCACCATAGAACGAAGCAGTCTCATTGGAACAATGGCTGATTGATCAAAACGGCGATAGGAGCGGTTTTTGAGGATTAGATCTTTTAACATGAGGGGAATATTGAAGTGTTAAATACGGTAGCCTTGTTATAAAACGATATGAAAGTTAGAAAAGCTAAGTGGTTATAGCAATAACAGTTATTTGTTGTTATACACATTCATGGTGCGTTGCAAACCAATCACCCCGAACGATTTAATAATCTCCCCCGCCATCTCGATTCTGTCGGGCAGGGCCTTCTCCTGCTCTTCGGTCCAGCCACTAAGCACATAGTCCACCTGCTGACCGGAATAAAAATCATTGCCTACCCCAAAACGCAGACGGGCATAGTTGGTGGTTCCCATGATGGTCTGAATATGATTCAGCCCATTGTGACCGGCATCTCCTCCCTTAGCCCTCAAGCGAAGTGTTCCAAAAGGAAGAGCAAGGTCGTCGACCACCACCAGCAGGTTCTCCATGGGTAGTTTTTCCTTTTTGAGCCAGTAGCGAATTGCATTACCGCTCAGGTTCATAAAGGTGGAAGGTTTTAGCAGGACGTAGGTGCGTGCACGGTATTTCATCTCGCTCACCATACCGTAACGCTTGTCCTTAAACGAAATATTGGACGCCCCGGCAAGGGCATCCAATATATCAAATCCTATGTTATGACGCGTATGTGCGTACTCGTTTCCTATGTTACCTAATCCTGCTACCAGGTATTTCATAGAAGTAGCTTAGTCGTCAGAATCGGAGTCTTCCGCTTCAGTAGCAGGTGCTTCTCCACCTTCTTCAGCTTCAGCTACTTCTGCTGCTGCTGCTGCTGCCTCTTCGGCTTCAGCCTCAGCTTCACCCATCTCCATACCCTTAGAGATACGTGAGGATACGACGGCAAAGATCATGGAACGGGAAGGATCGAGAATCTCCAGGTTGTCATAGGAAAGGTCCCCAATCTTGATCACATCTCCAATGGCTACATCGGTGATATCGATATCCAGTTCATCGGGCAGGTGCTGGACCAGTCCGCGTACCTTTAAAACACGCCTTCTCTGACGTGGCTTACCACCATCCTTCATGCCAATGGCTGCACCCACCAGCTTGATGGGAACCTCTACAGTCACCGGCTTATCATCGAATACCTCAACAAAGTCGATATGGTTCAATTTGTCAGTCACCGGATGGAACTGAAGCTCCTGCATGACTGCCTTGTGCTTTTTTCCGTCGAGCTCTACCTCAACAATAAAGGCGCTGGGAGTATAGACAATGTGCCTGAAATCGTTTTCGTGGGCATGAAAGTGAATTACTTCTGCTCCACCATACATGACACAGGGTACATGGTCTGCTTTTCTTAAATCGCGGGTAAATTTTTTACCCAGTTCGGTGCGCTTCTCTGCGCTAATTGCAATTGTCTTCATTTTTGTGCTACTCAGAATTAAGTTATGAAAATTAATTCCCCATCACACGGTGGGAAAGTTTAAAACGGCTGCAAAGATAATGATTTATCTTATATATGTATCGCTAATGGATTTGAAATTGTAGACCTTGTCGATGACTTCGGCAAAATGTTCGGCAACTGAAATCACCTTGATCTTGTCGCTGTGCCCCCTCAGGGGAATGGTATCGGTTACAATTAGCTCGTCGATTGGTGCCTGATCAATCCGCTCATAGGCAGGTCCCGAAAGTACCGGGTGGGTAGCCACGACTCTGACACTCAGGGCGCCTTCGCTCTTCATCATTCCGGCAGCAAAGGCAATGGTTCCGGCCGTGTCGACCATATCGTCCACGATCACGATATTCTTTCCTTCCATATCGCCAATGGCCTTAATTTCCTCCACCACATTGGGTCTCTTACGCAACTTGTAACAAATTACCATGCTGGCATTTAAAAACCTGGAGTAGGCATTGGCCCGCTTGGTTCCTCCCATATCGGGAGCAGCAATGGCCAGATTATCCAGCTTAAGCGATTTTACATAGGGCACAAAAAGTGCCGAAGCATAAAGGTGGTCCACCGGTACATCGAAGAAACCCTGCAGCTGGTCGGCATGCAAATCCATGGTCATAATCCGGTCCACCCCGGCTGCCGTTAGCAGGTTGGCTACCAGTTTGGCGCCGATGGCTGCACGGGGTCTATCCTTGCGATCCTGACGCGCAAAGCCAAAATAGGGAATCACTGCCACCACCTTGTCGGCTGAAGCACGTTTAGCCGCATCGATCATCATCAAGAGCTCCATCAGGTTATCGCCCGGAGGAAAGGTAGATTGAATAATAAAGACTGTGCATCCCCTGACACTTTCATCATAAGCGGGCTGAAACTCCCCGTCGCTGAACTGAAAAACACTGGTCCGGCCCAGTTCGGTTCCGAAACTTTTAGCGATCTTTTCGGCCAGGTAAGTGGATGCCCTGGCAGTAAAGAATTTAATGGGTGTATTGGATGACATCCCGGTCGATGGATTAAGTGGTTTTTGTATGGCTGCAAAAGTAAGAATATTTATTAATTATCTATTATGTATAAGTGAGCAGATTAAAAGTGAACAAAATGTTAAAGAGGGTGTTATTTAGATTGGAAACAGATAGATTTTATAAGAAGGCATGTCCAACCAGAATCCCACTATATTATTAATCGAGAATGATCTTGAACTGGGCTCCATGCTCAAGGACTCGCTCGAATTAAAGAATTACAACGTTGATGTGGAGCACCGGGGCGATCGGGCGCTTCAGCTTTTCCAGGCTGCCAAATACGATCTGGTTTTGCTGGATGTGGTGCTCACCGGTATCAGTGGTCTTGATCTGGCCAAAACCATTCGGGAGACCGATTACATGACCCCCATTATGTTTATGTCGGCCAAAGACGACGACAAAGAAAAAATACATGCCTATTGTTCGGGAGGGGATGATTATATAGTCAAACCCTTTACAATCACCGAACTTTCACTCCGGATCTATGCCCTGCTCCGAAGGGCCAAGCCAAAACTGGTGAACCAGGAGATGCCCGAAACACTTCGCTTTGGTGACTTTACCTTCGATTATCCCAATCGCGTGCTCTGCACCCCTACCGATACGGTGCCCCTGACCAAAAAGGAAGCTGACGTGTTGAGGATGCTGGCCATCAATGTGAACAACGTGGTGAAGCGCGAAAAGGTGCTGACCGATGTTTGGGGCGAAAACGACTACTTTATGGGGCGAAGTATGGATGTCTATATTGCCCGTCTTCGAAAGAAGCTGTCCGAGGACAAAAATGTCTCCATCGTCAATGTGCACCGCATGGGCTTTAAGCTGGAAGTGACTAACGGCGCAGCCGGTTAATGTCCACCCTTAATCCACATAGGTTTCACGGATTACCTGTTTGAGTTTTCTGATCTCGGGATGGGTTAAGCGATCTAGTTTTCTGCCTACACGACTCCGGTCAACAGTTCTTATCTGATCTACAACGATCCAGCCAGTTTGTTTGTTATGCCTCACCCTGACTCTTGTTGGCATAAGCCTTGAACGTTTGGTCATTGGAGCTACGACTAAGGTTCTCAGGTATCGGTTCATCTCATCGGGTGAAATGACCACACAGGGCCTGGCCTTTCTTATTTCTGCTCCGGCTCCTCCTAGTTCTTCAGAAAGCTGAAGGTCCACCAGGATGATATCATACTGGTTTATTTCCATTCTTCCCATAGATCATCATCAAGGACATCATCATCCAACAAGCGGTCCTCACCCCTTTCGTGCATCTCCTTAAAGGCCTTATCCCAACCCTGTCTGGGAGGCTTAAGCGGTAAGAGTTCCAGGTGATCTTGTTTCATAACTAGTTCAATTTTCTCCACGAAGCCATATTTTTCGAGGATGGTTTTACTTAAAATAATTCCCTTTGAATTGCCTATGTTTATAAGAGCTATTTCCATTTGACGGTCTCAATTAATTATAACAAAGTTATAACAATAAAAGTGAAGATTCAAATGGCTCTCAACAATGGATGTATTCAATTGTTTTATATCAGTTACTTTTACAGGAAATTTCAGAATAAGATGAATTATAGCGGAAAGACCGTATGGATCACCGGAGCCTCGTCCGGAATCGGAGCTGAGCTGGCCAAACTGTTTGCGCAAGAAGGAGCCCGGGTGCTAATTTCCTCGCATGAGGCCGAAGAGCTGGAAGGGGTACGGAAGGAATTGGAGTCTGTCTCCACGGATGTCCACACAGTGGTCTTTAACCTGGGGGATCCCGATGAGGTAAAGTCCACCGCTGAAAAGGTGCTGGCAGAATATGGTCGCGTGGATGTATTAATGAACAACGGCGGCATCTCCACCCGGGCCGAGGCCATCGAAACTTCCATCGAAATGGACCGCACAGTCATGGAGATTGACTATTTCAGTGGCGTAATCCTTGCCAAAATCCTCCTTCCCGCCATGATTGAGAATGGCTATGGCCATATCGGGGTCACCAGTTCCATCTCAGGAAAATTTGGCTGGCCACTAAGAAGTGCCTATGCCGCCGCCAAACACGCCCTCTTTGGTTTTTACAAGAGCCTCTGGGCCGAAAACAATAAGAAAGGTATCCGGGTCACCCTATTCAGTCCTGGCCGGGTACGCACCAACATCTCCTACCATGCCCTTCTGAAGGACGGCAAGGAGCATGGAAAGATGGATCCGGGTCTGGACAAGGGAATCACTCCAGCCGCCTGTGCCCGAAAAATGATCAAGGCCATGAAACGAAACCGCAAGGATGTACTCATCGGGAGCACCGAGCTAATCATGGTCTGGATCCATAAATACTGCAAGCCCCTCTACCACCGGATGGTCAACCGCGTACCGGTCAATTAGATGTTTTTTGCTTAAATTCTTATATATTTGATAGTATCAAATGATAGTATCATGAAACCGCCCTACGAGATCACCCCTGACATCCTTCAGAAGATATCCTCCATTTCAGAAAAACTGGGTGAAGTGAAGGCTTATTACCCTGGAAAGCCCCTTCCCGGACTCCGGAAGCAGAACAGGATAAGGACCATCCATGCCACGCTTCAGATTGAGGGCAACAGCCTGACCAGGGAGCAGGTAAGCGCCCTGATAGACAGCAAAAGAGTTGCAGGGTCCCAAAAAGAGATCAGGGAGGTTCAAAATGCAACTGATGTTTATGAAGCCCTGAAAACTTATAGATCCACTTCGCAACAGGATTTCCTGGCTGCTCATAAAAGAATGATGAGCGGACTGGTTCAGATCCCGGGAAGGTACAGATCTATAAGTGCCGGGATTATGCATGGTTCAAGGATGGCCCATATTGCCCCACCTGCCAGCAATGTGGCTACTCTGATGAATGAGCTGTTTAAATACCTTAAGCTTAGCGGTGATCATGCCCTTATTAAAAGTTGTGTCTTTCACTACGAACTTGAGTTTATACATCCCTTTGAAGACGGAAATGGCCGGATGGGAAGGTTGTGGCAAACCGTCCTGATGCTGGCTGAATACCCGGTTTTTGAATTTTTACCCTTTGAAACATTGATCCGACAGAATCAGGATTCATATTACAAAGCACTCGCCATCAGTGACCAACAAGGGAACTCTACAGCATTTATCCATTTCATGCTACAGGTCATTAACGACTCACTGGAAGGTTTTCTGGCTACCAACCGCCACCCTCTTGGAGCAGAAGAACGTCTGGAATATTTCAACTCGCTCGGCTCTCAAGCCTTCTCAAGAAAAGATTATATGAAGATTTTTAAAAATATATCCCCGGCAACAGCTAGCAGGGATCTGATAAAAGGAGTAGAATCAGGACTTCTGGAAAAAACCGGAGAGAAAAACAGAACCCTTTATAAATGGCAAAAACCGTAAGAATTGATAAATACCTCTGGGCGGTGCGGCTCTATAAAACCCGGACCCTTGCCACTGAGGCTTGTAAGAAGGGAAAGATCACTGTGGATGATATACCTGCCAAACCATCCCGCACTGTTACCATAGGTGATGTGATCAAGGTAAAGAAGATGCCGGTGGTCTATTCCTACCGGGTCAAGGATCCCATTGAGAAGCGGGTGGGTGCCAAAATCGTAGATCAGTATGTGGACAACATTACCTCACAGGAAGAACTCCAGAAACTGGACATGCAGGATGACTTTTTCATAAAGCGTGACCGGGGCGCCGGTCGTCCCACCAAAAAAGAGCGCCGGCTACTGGACGATCTACAGGACACTTGACACATATACCATATACCCCGGGAGATATATCCAGCCTGAAAACTAAATAATTTTACGTAACTTTATAAAATAAAAGTTACGTGATATGGATGCGAAACTCACATTAAACATGGACAGGGAGATCTCGGCCAGAGCCAAAGCATATGCCCGCAGCAAGGGGAGAAGCCTTTCTGACCTGGTTGAGGACTATTTAAAGTTTCTGACCAGCGGCCAGAAAGAGACAGAACCAGAGTTGACCCCCCGGGTGAAATCCCTGCTTGGTTCCATTAAAGTCCCGAAGGAGCTGAATTACAAAAAGGAATTAAGTGATCAGTTACGCACAAAGTATCTTGACGAATGACCCGGGTCTTTATTGATACAGATATTTTGCTTGATCTGATCACCGGGAGGCACCCATTTGGAATTGAAGCTGCACCATTGTTTACATTAATCGATCAGGAGCTTATTGGCGCATGTGTTTCTTCGCTCTCCATTAGCAATCTTTATTATATACTAAGGAAATTCTCCTCCCATCAGAAAGTAATGGACAAATTGGATTTGCTTGACAGCATGGTGGAGATACAGGAGGTGGATGGTAAGATGATTAAAAAGGCACTGAAATCGCCATTCAAAGATTTTGAAGATGCCATTCAATACCATTGTGCAGCCTCAAATTCTCACATCAGTGTCCTCATTACAAGGAACATTAAAGACTTCAGGCATGCTGAACTACCGGTTATGTCGCCCCTTACCTTCCTGGCAAGCTGGCACAAGGCCAGGGACTAAAATTAACTGAGCAGGGTGCTGGTCTCCCCGATAATCTCTTTCCTCAACTCTACCAGTTGCACTGCTTCTGGCTTACGGCGACGTATCTGGCGCCTGAACCAGGCTCCTCGTAGAGTCTTTTTCAAGCGCAGGTACCAGACCAGTGCCACTTTTCCCATGGGTAGCAGTACCAACAGGAAGGCGATCCAGGCCCACCAGGGAAATCCGGAAATCAATCCAAATGCCAGGGTCTCCAACACATAGAACACCGGGAAAAGAAACAGAAAGCCCAGACCGGACTTCAGTGAACTATGGAACTGCAGGTCCTTTACATTACGCACAAGGTATGCAGGCAGCAGATAGGGAATTGCATTGGGAATAAATCCAGCCAGGAAAAAGGGGAAGCTTAGGATCAGGGAGAGATACCTCCACAGGCTATGCCCCATGGAATAGCCACGGCGGCGAACCACCCAATCGCGGATTCCCTGCTCCTTCACACCGGATACATATCTGTCCACCTTCACTGCCAGCTCCCGCACGGGTTCCGGGTCCTTTTCAATAAGCATATCTATCCTGGAAATCAACTCCTTATCGGCCGTAAATTTATCAATCAATTTTTTGCCCGTAATTCCCATGATCTCCCGCATGTTCGCATTGAATATCGCCTTCAGCTCCATGATGGTTTCATAGAACTCATCACTATCGATATTAATCATCAGCGGCAGCATCTCCTCCCGCAACCGGGCTTTTAGCGCATTAATGCCCCGGGCATTGTTCTCCTCAAACTGGTCCCAGTATTCGGACAACTCGATGGGTTTACCGTACTGGATCAGGAGGGGTTGGTTCTGCTTTATATAATGACCCACGTCTAATCCAACGGGCAGGATCTTCACAAAAGGTTTGTTCCCGTACTCTTCCTGAGCCTTGAAGGCGATCCTGAAAATCCCCTTCACAATGGTTCGGAGCCTGCGCTGGTGACCATGATTCCCTTCGGGCATGATACACATGTAGTGCCGGTTGTGCAGCACATCCACCGAGATATCAAAAATGTCCACATTTTTTCCCAACTCCGAAGCCCCGTCGCGCTGCCGAAACACAGGTAGCATTTTCATGCTGTTCAGAAAGAAAGCCAGGACCCTGTTGTTGAAGATATCGGCCCGGGCCAGGAAAACAATGTCCTGGGGCGCCGAATATAGCAAAATCAGTGCGTCCATAAGTGCCATCTGGTGATTGGGGGCAAAAATGACTGGTTCATTGCGGGGAATGTTCTCCCGTCCATGGTACTCCACTTTACCATAAAACTTAAAGAAGAATAACTTCACATAGGGGTAAATCATGTAGTAAAACCAGTTCCGCTTGTGAACGCCCTGTGCCGCGCCGCTTACTTTCGATTTAGCCATAAAAATTTGGACCTTTGTTGCGGCTCAAAGATAGTTTTTTCTCATAAAACCCATTAAATCCCCTATCTTTGCAAATTAGATGAAAAAAACGACAGAATTAGATAGAAAATATATATCCGGTATTCAGCAAATAGGCATTGGTGTTAGCAATTTTGGTGAAGCGTGGAAATGGTATATCCCCAACTTTGGAATGGATATACGGATGTTTGAAGATAAGGCGACTGCGGAGTATATGCTGCCCCATACCGATGGCTTACCCTGGGAGCGGCACGCCTGTCTGGCCATGAATATAATGGGTGGAGGCGGATTCGAAATCTGGCAGCACACCCAGCGTACCCCCCTGGCCCCCACCTTCGAGCTACAGCTGGGCGACCTGGGCATCATAGCCGGGAAAATCAAATCGAATAATGTGCAATTGGCCTATGAGCACCTCAAGGATGCCAACCTGCTCAACGGCGGGGTGGTCAAGGACCCCACCGGAAGAGAAACCTTCTTTGTGAAGGACCCCTATAATAACATCTGGCAGGTGGTGGAGGAGTACAACACCTTTATGAATAAAAAGAAGCCCACAGGCGGATCCTACGGTGTGACCATCGGAACCACTCAGCCCGAAAAAGCCATGGTGCTCTACAGCGATATCATGGGTTACGATGTGGTGGTCTACGATAAGGAGGGCACCTTCGACGACCTCCTTGGTGTTCCGGGCGGAGCGGGCAAATTCAGAAGAATTCTGCTGCAGCACAGTGAAAAGCGCATAGGACCCTTTTCAAGGTTGTTCGGTCCCACCGAAATTGAGCTGGTTCAGGCACTGGATCGCGCTCCTGAGAAGATCTTCAAAGACCGGATCTGGGGAGACCTGGGCTTTATCCACATCTGCTTTGATATCCTCAATATGAAAGCATTGAAAGAAGAGTGCACAGCAAAAGGATTCCCCTTCACCGTGGATTCGGATATCCACCCCAGCGGCAAGCCCTTTGATATGGGCGAGGCTGCCGGCCATTTTGCCTATGTGGAAGATCCCGATGGCACCCTGATCGAGTTTGTGGAAACCCACAAGATCCCCATCACCAAACGTTTTGGATGGTACCTCAACCTCTGGAAACGAAGGGATGTTACCAAACCCCTCCCGGACTGGATGTTAAAGACGGTTCGATTTATGAAAGCCAAGCCGCATAAGCTATAAAATCCGTTCTGGTATAAAACAGTTCTCGTAATAAAATAATGAGTAAAGGGCACACGATACCCGTGCGAATACGTGCACTGATTGGACATATCAGGCACCGGCAGCTGATGCTGGCGCTAAGTGTGATCATTGGCCTTTTATCGGGTGTGGCTGCTACCCTACTAAAAAACCTTACCCACTTTGTAGAGCATAAGTCGAAATCGTGGCTGCTGGGTGACCACTCCTCCGAGATGACTTACCTCCTGCCCCTGGGAGGAATCATGCTCACCATGCTCTTTGTGAAGTACCTGCTGAAACAGGATATCGGGCATGGCATCAGCAAGATCCTCTTTGCTATCTCCAAACGGAAAGGGCATTTGAAAGCCCATAACACCTGGAGCTCCATGCTGGCCAGTTCCCTTACTGTAGGATTGGGTGGATCAGTAGGGCTTGAGGCTCCCATTGTACTTACCGGCTCGTCCATTGGCTCCAACATCGGGCATATGCTCCGGCTCAACTATAAGTCGGTGGTGCTACTAGTAGGATGTGGAGCTGCCGGTGCCATTGCCGGAATCTTCAAAGCACCCATTGCAGCATTGATCTTCTGCTTCGAGGTACTGATGCTGGACCTGACTGCCTGGTCCATGGTGCCGCTGCTGCTCTCTTCGGTCACCGCGGCCATTGTCTCTTACTTCCTGCTTGGCGAACAGGTGGTTTTCGCCTTTACCATCAGCGAACCCTTTGCCATGCACAACCTCCCCTTTTATATCCTGCTGGGAATCTTTACCGGGCTTATTTCGCTTTACTTTACCCGGATGAACAACCTGGTGGAGCACACCATGGGACGCATCAAGCACGGCCTGGTGCGGACGCTGACGGGGGGACTGCTACTCTCGGTGCTGATCTTCCTGATGCCCCACCTCTTCGGGGAAGGATATACCACCCTGCGCTCCTTGCTGACAGGCAACTCGACAGCACTCTTTAACGGCACACTGATTGAAGGAATCATCGGAAACAACGCCTATTATATTGTAATTGCCTTCCTCCTGCTGATATTCTTTAAGGTAAT
>QMPQ01000090.1 GCA_003648635.1 Bacteroidota bacterium
AACTTTTTATTGTTAAACATATACCTATGAGAAAGTATTTTGTTCTAGTGCTCGGGCTATTACTGATAAAAGGCACATTTGCCCAAAATCTTTATACGCTTCCTGAGAATTTCAAAAGTAGTACCATCAGTTCATTCGAAAATCTTAATGGCATAAAGGGTGAAGGCGGAAAAACAAATCATTCAGCCAAAGGAAATGCATTTGAAGGATTAAAAAGCGGGCAGTCAAAAACCTTATTGGAGGTAGAAGGCCCTGGAATCATCCAGAGGATGTGGTTTACGGTACGGGATCGCTCCCCCGAAATGATGAGATCCATTCGCTTGCGAATGTATTGGGATGGAGAAAGCAAAGCTGCTGTGGATGTGCCATTTGGCGATTTTTTTGCATACGGACTATCCCAGGTTGTAAAATTTGAATCAGCTCTTTTTTCTAATCCTGAAGGCCGGTCATTTAATTGTATGATTCCTATGCCATTTCGAAATGGAGCAAAAGTGGTGATCACCAATGAAAGTGCCAGAGATATCCCGGAGATTTTTTTTGATATCGATTTTATGAGCCTGGATGAATTGGCGAATGATGCACTATATTTTCATGCTTTCTGGACTCGTCAGAAGACTTCGGGATTGGGGATAGATTTTGAATTTTTACCGGAAATAGAAGGGGAAGGAAGATTTCTGGGTGTAAATATGGGAGTAAATGCGGATCCTGCCTATGGTAATACCTGGTGGGGAGAGGGCGAAGTGAAAATGTATATTGACAACGACAGGGAGTTTCCCACAGTGAATGGAACGGGTACGGAAGATTACATAGGCACAGCCTGGGGATTGGGACAATTTACCAATCTCTACCAGGGATGCACAGTAGCTAACGACAGCACGAAACAATACGCCTTTTACAGATTTCATATACCCGATATCATAGGGTTTCACCAGAATTTCAGGGCCTCTATACAACAAATTGGAGGTGGGATGCTTAACGATGTAAGGAATCTACAGAAAAACGACGTGCAGTTGGAACCGGTTACGGTAGCATCTCTAAATGGCTTCAGGCGACTTTTAGATAATCCAAAGGACATCTTTGATGAAGATTTTCCATTTGGCTGGGTTAATTTTTATCGTATTGATGACTATTCGGCCACTTCATATTTTTATCTGAATAAACCCAGTAGCAGACTCACTGAATTGCCAGAAGTATTGGAAAGAATTGAAAATTAGCAACAGGTTTATCAGAGTGCTGCATCTCAGCATCGTAAGCACTTTTTCTTTACATTTATGTCCCATGTTAAAACAGCTTTACAGATTTCTGAGTCCCAGGTATCAAAACCTTTTTTTGGAGTATAAAGTAAAGTTAAAGCCGAGGTATGGGCATGGACTGCCGGCCCATCCGGAGCTATACAAGATCATTGATGCCAACCGGGAAACTTACATAAAGCTGCTTAAAAAAGCCCTCGCAAATAAAAAAAACATCTGGGCTATCCGTGATTCAAAAGTGGAAACTGATAATAACAAACCTGCCTGGAATAATGGTTACCTGCCAGGACTGGATATAATTGGGATCTACACCATGCTTGCACGCTTCAAGCCCAAAAGATATATTGAAATAGGATCGGGAAACTCCACCCGGGTGGCCCATAAGGCTTTTATCGAAAAGGATCTGAGTACAGAGTTTATTTCAATTGATCCCAAACCACGGGCAGAGATTGATCAAATACCTAATAGAATGATTCGGGAGCCATTTGAAAATGTCAATCTTGACATCGTGGCTGAGTTGAATGCAAATGATATCCTTTTCCTGGACAACTCGCACCGTATTTTGCCCAACTCTGATTCCATGGTATTCTTTATGGAAATCCTCCCAAGGCTTAAGAGGGGGGTCATTGTTCATCTTCATGATATCTACCTGCCATACGACTATCCACAGTTTATGTGCGACAGGTTCTACTCGGAGCAATATGCATTGGCCATCTATCTGCTGGCCAATCCAGATAAATATGAGACCATTCTGCCCAATTATTTTATCTCGGAAGACAAGGAGCTATCTGAACTGATCGCTCCCATCTGGGATCACGAGAATCTCAAGGATGTGGAGCGGCACGGCGGTTCCTACTGGATCAGAATCAAGCACTAGATCAATATATTTGTTATACCCATTAAAGATGCATACCATGAAAAAATCCTCCGGAACCATCCTGTTGATTACAGCTTTTGCTTTTCTCTTTACATTTCAGACTTCCGGCCAGCAAACCCTGGCGGAAAAACTGGGTTATGCTGCCGATGCCAAGCTCCTGATCATTCATGCCGATGACATCGGGCTGGCCCAATCGGTTAACGATGCCACCAACAGTGCCTTTGCAAGTGGCGGGATTACCTCGGGCAGCATTATGGTGCCGTGCCCCTGGTTTATCGATTTTGCAGAACACTATAAGACCCATCCCGACCTGGATGTAGGAATCCATATCACTCTTACTTCTGAATGGGATTACTACAAATTTGGAGGTGTTTTGCCCTCCACCGAAATTCCTAGTCTACTCGATGAGAACGGCTACTTCTACCCCACCACTGAAGAGGTAGGGCAACATGCTGATCCAGCTGAAGCGGAGAAGGAGATCAGGGCACAGATTGATCGGGCCATCGCCTATGGAATCAAACCCACCCACCTGGATACCCATATGGGAAGTGTACTGGCCAAGCCGGAGCTGGTTCAAATTTACATGAAACTGGGTATGGAGTATGGCATCCCGGTTTTTGCCCCCCGTATGTTGCTTATGGGTGTGCCAGCTGAGGAAGGAGAGATGATTAAAAAGGAGTATGTCCTGGTTGACCGCATGTTTATGCTGAATGATATTGGTCCAGAGGCCTCCTGGGAGGCGGAGTACGGGAAAATGATTGAAAGGGTAAGTCCCGGACTAAACGTGCTGATTGTGCACCTGGCCTTTGACAATGCAGAAATGCAGGCGGTTGCAATCAACCATCCTGCATTTGGTGCGACCTGGAGAGAGAAGGATCTGAAGTATGTCCAGAGTCAGACCTTCCACGATCTGTTAAAGGCTAATGAGATTCAGCTGGTCACCTGGAAGGAGATTGGTGCGCTGAACTAAGGCTCCGGGATCCTTAATTGCGCTCAGCCGGATAAGTGGTATCGGGAATGCCATCTTTCAATGCCACTGCATGATACATCACTGCAATGGCAGCAGAGATCCACATCACTGAAACGAATACGCCAACAAAGAGGCAAATAAGGCCAACGATAACAATCGGTATGGCCAATAGTCCCATCAGGAAGATCTGCCACCCATATCCACGAGTCATGTCCCAGCTTACACGGAGGGCATCCATGACATCCATTTCGCGATCCACCACCAGGTAGGGGACAAAGGCCAGACGACAGGCAAAGATGATCCCGGGAACAATAAGCATGACCATGCCTAAGCCCACAATAATACCAACCACAATATTGGCAATAACTGCGTTCCAGTAATTTCGCTGAAAAACCACAAAAATATCTTTTACCTCAATGCGTTCGCCCCGTACTGCTTTCAAAAAGACCCATTTTGCACCATATTGAATAGGGCCCCCCACAAAGATTCCATATGTAATACCAAATAAAACCAGAGGTACCGCATACCATTCAAAGGATTCCATTTTCCACTGTACCATTCCAATGGGTCCACTCAATATCATATATACAATGGAGATCACCAGGAGTTCCACAAATGAAGCCATAAGTACCTTCCATCCGACAGAGTAAGATTTTCCTGCATCAGGGAAGAAGTCGTATTGATCATTATTAAATACCGTTACCATGATTTTGAAGTTTTATTTGTTACCAAAAGTAAGGCAAGAGGAGTTCAATTCCTTCAGACTTAAGTAGTGATTTGGAAAATCCAACTTTAGTAGGAATCTCATGCCGACTATACTTTAGTAGGATTTTCGTTTCTCATCAAATCTCTACCGTCCAATTGTTGTATATTAACATTTCTAATTAATCATTATGGCTGAAGCGTGGCGTTTTATATTGCTCTTAATACCCCTTATTGCTGGGGGCATCTCCATCTTTTTCGCCTTCCGGCTTATGAAGCGCTATCGTATTGCTTTTACCAGCAGCTTCTTTTACTACATGGTCTTTCTCTATATTTTTGGCACCTACAGCCTGGCCGGAGCCGGAATACTTGAGCAACTGCTTTCCAGGATGGAGATCGATCTGAAGGTGATCCACTCCGCCAGACTGTATGCCATTTTTCTCGGAATCCCTTTCCTGGCACTGGCTAAATTTATGTTTCTCCGAAGTATCACGGAGTTCTTCCAGAAAAAACCTGCCACCACTTTTACAATCTTTTACTTTCTGATTCTCACTGCCGTCTTTGTATTATTCGGGGTCTACATGATACGATTAAACTACTTTGACCTGGGAGAATACCGGGACTTTATTCTCCTTCAACGTTGGGTATTTATTGGTTTTATATGGGCCACCTATCTTTTTGCCTATCTCTATATACTTTTCTTTTCTGCAGAAGTATCCGATCTCCCGGCAAAAAAACACATCAGGGTCTTCGGCGCCTGGTACCTTGCATTTATGGTGCTGTGTATTACACCCCTGGCATTGTCGGGCTACCATGCCATCTTTCGGCAGGTGTTTTTAGTGGTATTTCTCTCCTGGCACCTGATTCCCATTCTTTTTTTGACCGTCTACCTGAACAAATACCAGGAACCGGAAAGTACGCTTCCGGATGATTTTGAAACCAGCTTGCTTGCCTTTACGGAAGAACATGATATATCTAAAAGAGAGTGTGATGTGATTCGCCTCATATGCCGGGGCCTATCCAACCAGGAGATTAGTGATACCCTGTTCATCTCACTACAGACTGTGAAAGATCATACACACAGAATCTTTGTGAAAACCGGGGTCCGAAACCGGGTTCAGCTTAGCAACATGATCAGATAAAAATGCGGAACAATGAGCAAAAGAGCAGAGGTAACGTGCTACCTGAATGATCTAAACATCCCCTTCGACCTTTATGAGCACCCCCCTGTGCCCACAGTAGAAGAAGCCCTGTCCTACTGGAAAAATATTGATTCTGCTCACTGCAAAAACCTCTTTTTCCGGAACCACAAAGGCAACAGGCACTACCTGGTTATTTTGGACCACCGCAGACAGCTCAATATCAGGGATCTGGAGCAAAAACTAAAGCAGGGGAAAATTTCTTTTGCCTCCCCAAAAAGGATGGAGCGTTACCTGGGCCTGAGTGCCGGATCTGTTTCGCCATTTGGCATCATCAACGATCATGACAATCATGTGCACCTGTTTATCGATGCCGCATTGCACTCGGCCGAAAGTATCAGTTTTCACCCCAATGAAAACAACGCAACCCTTGTGATCTCATTTGCATCTTTCCTTAGATTCCTTGAATCGAGCGGTAACTCTTATGAGTTTATCGCCCTGTACGAAGAAGAATAGTTTTAGCGTGTCACCCTATTTTTCTAACTTGCATCCGAAAGAAAAAACCTGTTATTCTATGATAAATAAAATTGTAGCTCCTTTGCTTTTGATGTTGATCCTGCTTTCGGGTTGCCTGAAGGATCCCGATCCCTTACCCGAAACCATCGACACGTATCAAAATTACTATAACTACTTCCTGGAGTCCTATGCCATACAATGGGATATTGATGATGAAATCCTTGGTACCGGACATGCCTACGGAATTCCTGCGGAAGCCATTATTATACTTGATCAGGCTGAACAGGAGCTGCTTATCCAGGCCTTAGATTCTGATAGCGGCCTCTTGCTCGATAGCCTCTCATATACAATGTTTGAGAATGGCGCCTATATGACAGCCATCCTGGGAAGCGAAGAGGAGCCTCACCTCTTGTGTGAACCTATAAATACACGTCCTCCCGCCACGGGAATGATCAAATTTCGTTTCCTGCATGCTTCTCCTGATATGGGTCCGGTCGATATATACATTGGCGGAGATTTGCCCGAACACAAAGTGCTTTCCTCTGTGGATTATACCTCTGTTACCGAATATAGTGAGGCCACCGAAGAGCAGCTGTGGGAAGCTATTATTGTAACACCAGCCGACAGCCTTCCGGCCGACTCTTCTATTCTATCTTATACTGTCAATACAATTTTTCGTAGCGGATGGAGCTATATATGTGCCATCGCACATAGTTCAAGCTCTATAGAATCCTCCTACCAGATACTGGTAGATGATCAACCCATATATTGATTACGGAACGATTTTTGATACAATCCTAAAACTAAAACAGATCATGGAAAAGAACAGAAATATGAAACAGCATGTTTCCTTCGTGGGGGCATTGCATATTGGATTCGGCGTACTCGGTTTGGCCGGAGCCATGGCCATCTTCTTTGGATTCCAGTTTCTTTTCGAGCTGGTTGAACATGAACCCATCGCTCAGAAGGTGCTCTCCTATGTAGGAACCACTGTCGCACTGATCCTGCTATTTTTCAGCACACTTGGAATTATTGGCGGAGCCGGTCTGTTTTCTTACAGGTCCTGGGCCCGCATCCTGGTGATGATCGTTTCGGCCATGAACTGCCTCAATGTTCCTGTTGGTACTGCTAAGGGGGTCTATTCCATATGGGTGCTTATGCAACCCGAAACCATCGAACTCTTTGAAAATTCAAATCAATCCTGATTTTATGAAAAAGCTATTTATACTTTCCATTCTCTTTTCCTTTCTATTTGTTTCATGTAATGATGAGCCGGAACCAAACCCGGAAGTTATTCGTGCCTATTGCTATCTCTATCATTTCATTCCGGAGCATGGGAGTGTTATCTGGGAAGTAGATGAAAGTGTACTGCCCGAGGAGCAGTTATATGGCGTGCAATTTCCAGGTGCCGTCTTGCTTGAAACAGTTGGTGAAGAAATTACTTTTACTGTGAAATATTCAGGGACCGAAGCGGTGATTATAAGTCAGTCCTTTCAACTGGAAAAGAATAAATTCTACAATGTAATCGCCCATGGTTCAATTGAAGATCCTGTCATGCTTATTCGGGAGATTGAAACAAGCAACCCAGAGTCTGGAAAGGTAAAATTCCAGACCCTTCATTCTATTTCCGGTCAGGGCCCGATCGATGTGTATATGGGAGGAGCTTCACCGAATAATAGATTCGTATCAGAATTGGCCTATTTAAGTTTATCCATTCCCTACGAAGTGACTGACTTGGATGCAAGGGCTGCAATTACCGTTTCAGCACATAGTGAGGAGTATAACCAAGATAGCGTTTTGCTTACTTCGATATATAATGGTGAGATCATAGCGGATGCATATTACCTCACTGTGCTGGCGCCCTCTACCTACCAACCGGAATCTGATCTAACCCTCTGGTTATACGAACTTCCTCTCGATTAGTAACGTACGCGTTCGGTATAATGTGTATGTAGTAGTTCATGAGATTTATGTCCCAGAGGTTCACCAAGGAATTCCTTGTAAATACTAATAATCTCTGGATTTTCATGGGATTTCCGGACCTCCATGGACATATCCTCTGCATAGATCGCTTCGGTACGCTTTCTGCGAATCTCCTCATTGGTGGGAATGGGTTGTCCACCACCACCCAGGCAGCCGCCCGGACAGGCCATCACTTCGATAAAGTGAACATTGATTTCACCGCTCTTCACGCCATCCATCAACTCCCTTGCATTGACCAGTCCATGTGCAACCGCACACTTGAGCTCCACTCCGTTGAGGAAACTCCATTCCTCTTTACAATCCTCTATGAGCACAGAAGCCTGCCGGACACCCTCCATTCCGCGAACAGGAGTGATATTCAGATTCTCAAAAGGCACCTCCCTGCCGGTCACGATCTCATAAGCAGTCCTCAAGGCCGCTTCCATCACTCCTCCTGTGGCGCCAAAGATTACACCAGCTCCAGATGAAGCTCCCATGATGCTATCGTACTTGTCCTCCTTAAGCATATTGAAATCCACACCCGCCTGTTTGATCATTCTTGCCAGTTCCCTGGTGGTCAGCACATAGTCCACATCCTTGTATCCGCTTGAGCGCATTTCTGGACGATTTGCTTCATACTTTTTAGCAGTACAGGGCATGATCGAAACGCTTACAATATCTTTCGGGTCGAGCTTCCTGACATCGGCATAATAGGTTTTGGCTAAAGCTCCAAACATCTGCTGTGGAGATTTGCAGCTTGAAACATTGGGAAGGTATTCCGGGAATGTATGCTCTATGAACTTGACCCATCCCGGTGAACAGGAGGTGGTCATGGGCAGAGCCACATCGGAATCTTTATCCACCAGAGCTCTTTTCAGCCTGGTTAGCAGTTCGGTTCCCTCCTCCATTATGGTGAGGTCGGCTGTAAAGTCGGTATCCAGTACCGAATCAAAGCCAAGCCTTTTCAATGCAGCAACCATCTGACCTGTCACTCTTTTGCCCGGTTCAAAGCCCAACTCTTCTCCCAGTCCAACCCTGACGGCAGGAGCTGTCTGAACCACCACATGTTTGGTGGGATCCAGAATGGCATCCCACACCTCGTCCAGATAAGTGCGCTCGACCAGTGCCCCTGTTGGACAGCGGTTGATGCATTGACCGCAGTTGGTACAAATTACCTCGGCCATGGAGAGGTCTTCAAAGGTGGTGATCCGCTGTTGGTCCCCCTTGAAGGCAACCGTTAGCGCATTCACTCCCTGTAGTTGTTCGCAGGTGCGCACACAGCGCTGACAACGAATGCATTTACTATCGTCTTTCTGTATGGAAGGAGAGAATCTGTCGATGGTATATTCTTTAATGGTGTTGAGATCAATAAAGATATGATCGCCCACCGCGAACTCATTGGAGAGGTTCTGGAGCTCACACATTCCATTCTTGTAGCACTTGGTGCAATCGGCATTGTGCTCGGAAAGCAACAACTCGATAATATGTTTCCGGGCCGAGCGTACCTTCAATGAGTTAGTCAGTATCTGCATCCCTTCGGAAACCGGAACAGCGCAAGCAGCAACCAGCGATTTCGCTCCCAATTGTTCCACTACGCAAACCCGGCAATTTCCAGCCACACAGAGGTCGTCATGCTGACAGAGCGTTGGTATCCTGAAATTCATTTTTTTAGCAGCATCCAGAATAGTAGTTCCTTCGGGAACTTTCACCAGCATGCCATTAACGGATAAACTTACCATGATATCTAATTTTATCGATTTTTCTCTTAGTAAATGATCTCTTCCTTGAAGTTCTCCACGATGGATCCAAAAGCATTCCCCACCGATTGCCCCAATCCGCACTTGGAAGCCCGCTTCATGGTCTTTGCCAGTTTGACCAGTTCGTCCAGATATTTGGAGTTCTTTTCACCCTGTTTGACGGCCTCCACTCCTTTCAGCAGCTGCTGACACCCTACCCGACAGGGAGTACACTGTCCGCACGACTCCTCGGTAAAAAAGTCAAGGTAGTTGTGAAGTACATTATACATAGAACGCGAAGAGTTAAATAACTTCATGGATCCTCCTGTAGGGACACCTTCGAAGCCAATAATGGTCTCATCAAATTTCTTCCTTGGAACACAAAATCCGGATGCGCCGCCTACCTGAACCGCCTTGGTATCCCCATCACCAAAATCATTCACAAATTCATCCACTGTCATCCCCAGCTCCAGCTCATAAATACCCGCCTTCGGGGTATCGCCCGATATGGAAAATACCTTTGATCCTCTTGAGTCCTTAGTACCCAGCTCCCTGAAATGGGCTGCTCCATAATTCATGATCATTACGGTATGAACCAGGGTCTCCACATTGTTAATGACGGTGGGTTTGCCAAACAGTCCGGATGTGGTTGGATAGGGAGGCTTGTTGCGGGGCTCTCCCCTTTTTCCCTCCATGGATTCAAACAGGGCACTTTCTTCCCCACAAATATATGCTCCACTTCCCAGGCGAATCTGGATTCTGAAGTTTTGATTAAACTCATCCATGGTTTTATGGAACTCTATTAGTTCCTTATTTAACTTGGGAATTAAAAACTTATACTCGCCACGCAGATAAACATATCCCATTTTGGCCCCTATGGCTTTTCCGGCAATGGCCATTCCGCAAAATACCTTTCCAGGCACCTGGTCAAGGATCTCACGATCCTTGAAAGTTCCTGGCTCTCCTTCATCCGCATTACAAATAATATATTTAATGGACTCCTTTTCTTTGGCGGCAAATCTCCACTTCAGCCCGGTGGGAAAACCTGCCCCTCCCCGTCCTTTAAGATCAGAATCAAGTATCTCCTGGCTGATGGCATCGGGTTCCATGTCAACTATCTTTTTCAGGACATCCCTGCATTCGATCTTTTCAAAAATAAGATCTACCCTTTTTACATGCTGTGAACTCATGCTATGATGTTTTTCTGTGATTAATTCTTTATGTATTCCCTCAAAATCTCTGTCACTTTCCTGGGAGTTAGCTCCGTATAGGGCGTATCATTGATTAGCATTGCTGGCGCCTTATGGCACCAACCAATGCAGTTGGCCTCCAGCAGACTAAACTTACGATCGGGGGTGGTCTCACCCAGTTTCACCTTCAGGATCTCTTCAATGGTACCCAGAATCTCATTTTTGCCTTTCATGGCACATGAGATGGTTTTACAGATCCTGATCACATATTTGCCTCTGACTTCTGTATCAAGGAAAGAGTAAAAAGTTGCTGTCCCGTATACATCAGCTGCTGAAATATCCAGTTCTCTGGCCACATCGATCATATCCTGTTTGGAAAGGAAGCGGTTGTGAACAACCAGGTCCTGCAGGATGGGCATGAGGCTCTCACGGGATCGGCCATGCGTGTTCGCCAATTCCCTAACTAATTCATTTTCAATAATCGTATCCATGAGTCAAAGAAAGTTAAATATAATGTACTGTTTATCTGCTGATTAAAGCGTTATTGTTATTTGTTTCACAATTATTGAGGATAAAAATAGGATTTTGATGTGAATCTTATAACAACAAATGTCATATTTTATCACAGTGGGGTAAATACATAATCGATCTAAATAAGAATAGCACGGTTTTTGCTGTTAATTAACAGTTTACGATGTCTCCTTCTAAATAGTGAAGAGAAGTGATAATCAAGTATTAGATAAAAATAATTAAAATAAACTAAGTTTTTAGTTGCATAACTAATCTTTTAGTTTTATGTTTGCTGTATCAGTTGACGAAAAGTGCCATATGAACACACTTACTAAAGCAGAAGAACAGGTTATGCAGATCCTCTGGGACAAAAAGGAGGGATTCGTAAAAGATCTACTTCTTCAATTTCCCGAACCCAAACCTGCATATAATACGGTATCTACCATCATAAGAATCCTGGATAAAAAAGGATTTGTCGGCCATCGCAGTTTTGGCAAATCACATCAGTACTATCCCCTGGTCAGCAGAGAACAGTATAGAACTGAAAGATTTTCTGGTCTGATGAAAGACTATTTTAATAACTCTATGCAACAGGTTCTCTCCCATTTCGGCAGCAGTGGTTCACTCAGTATGAAAGAGGCCGATGAGATTATAAAAATCATGGAAGACCTCAAACAAAACCAAGGCAGCAATGAATAACCTTTTCACATACCTGGTGGAGCTCAATATCTCCCTGATGATCCTGTATGTTGCTTACAAACTGTTTTTTGAAAGGGATAAAAACTTCACTGTCCGAAGAATTTACCTGTTGGGAGTGGTCCTGCTACCTCTTATATTACCCCTCTTGCCCGACTCCATGAGAATGCCGGTTGGCCAGATGGCACCTATATCCATCAGCCTCGAGGGGGTGACAATTTTCGGCACGGGAACCGTCTCAGAGGCAGCTGGTAAAATCTCATTTACCAGTGTGCTCTTGATGATCTATCTGGTAATACTCGCTTTTGGTATAATTAAAGTGTTTATGCAACTAGGCCGTGTCGCACATGCCATTATCCGTTCGAAACGTTTCAGGGTAGACGGCATTACCTTGCTGGCCAGTCCGGCACTGCATGCCAGCTCATTCTTCGGCTATATATTCATCGATCCGGCTGCAAAAGCAGATGACTCCTTCAGCCATATTCTGGAACACGAGAACATACATAAAAGAGAGTGGCACTCCATAGACCGCATACTTGTAGAAGTTTTTGTGATGATCAACTGGTTCAATCCGGTGGCCTGGATGTTTCGCAGATCCGTGATTGAAAATCTTGAGTACCTGGCCGATTCAGCAGTGCTGCGCCGGGGTACCGACCCTACCAAATACCAACTGTCAATATTAAACCAATATATTGGATGCGCATCCATTTCTAATCAATTCAGTAGTCAAATTAAAAAACGAATCAACATGCTAAACAAGAACTATAAATTGGGAAGCAAATGGAAACTAAGCTTGTTGCTCCCATTAAGCGTTATTGCATTCTTTATCGTATCGTGTACGGATAAGGATGCGCCGATCCAAGCTATTGAACCTGCAGAAGAAATTGCCGTTGAGGCATCTGAGCAGATCTTTATGGTGGTGGAAGAGATGCCCACTTTCAATGGTGAAGAGGCCATTGAATTCAGGAAGCACATTGCCCGCAATCTTAAGTATCCTCCAGAAGCTGCCGAACAAGGTGTTACGGGTAAAATATTTATAAAATTCATCGTAAATAAAGAAGGCAAAGTAGTGGTTCCGGACCAGGAGACCATTGCAAAAATCGAAGGAAAACCCATTGATGAGGTAGTAGTGACTGCCTATCGCAAAATTGCGGAAGATGCAGAGGAACCCGCTGAGGAATACATCCAGATGCTCAAGGATGAAGTAAAAAGGGTCGTATTAACTTCACCTGACTGGAAACCTGGAAAACAGAGAGGAAAAGCCGTAGATGTCATATTTACCTTTCCTGTTACCTTCACCCTTCAATAATCTTATATTACATGACCGCTGTGCCTGAAGTACAGCGGTCATTTTTCTACTATGAAACTACACCCCTCTTTCCTGCTTACCTCAGCTATCATTCTCTTTTCCTGGCAGACTGTGCAGGCCCAGGAAAACCTTACAGATTTATACTATTCAGGGAATTATCAGAAGGTGATCGATGCTTCCGGTACTCTGATTGCATCGGGCGACACTGCAATTACTACCTTCTACCTGAAGGCACTGTCGGAGGCTCAGCTGGGACAGCCTGTGGAAGCCATTGGGACTCTTCAACTAGGTCTGAACCTTCACCCTTTTGAGCCCAGATTAAGTCGCATGCTGGCCAGGCAATATTTTGACGCCGGTGATTATGTACAAGCCCGGAAGGGCTATGATGAACTCGTCCAATCCGATAGTACTGATGTCTCTTCGTGGCTAAAACTGGCCGAAATGGCCTCTTTCCGACAGCAGTATCAAGATGCACAGGACGCCCTTAACCAGGTGCTCTCTATCGACGCCATGAACCTCAACAGCCTGATGATGATGGGCGATATCCTCAACCGGCACAAAAACAGCGGCGCAGTGGTATACTATGAACGTGCATACCGCCACTACCCGGAAAACCAGAAAGCAGCCTATGCCCTGGTAAACTGGTACATCCAATCAAAGAATGCATGGAAGGCCATTCCCATCTGCGAGCAAATGTTAGTAATCGATACTACCAGTATCAAATTCAGTAAGCTATTGGGATATGCATATTATAAGACCGGAGAGCCTGTGTCTGCTGTGCGCTATTTAGAGTATGCCAATCAACTGGGTGACTCTACGGCTTTTACTTTCAAATTCAAAGGGATATCCCACTACCTGAGGACAGATTTCCAAGCAGCCATCGAATCACTCAATCATGCTGTGAAAAAAGATACCCTCGATGCTGAAATCTATTTTTTCCTTGGTGCCAGCATGGCAACAACCACGGAAAAAACACATGCCATGTCTCACCTGAACAGATCCTTAAAACTGATGCAACCCGATCCGTCGATTGTCTCACGCATCTATTCCGAACAGGGCAATATCAAACGTCTTGAAACAGAGTATGAGGAGGCTTACGAGCTGTATAGCAAAGCCTGGAATGCAGATATCACCAATGCCATATCGCTCTATTTCATGGCTTCCATTCTGGATAATAGCATGCATCAACACAAAGAAGCTCTCGTAGACTACCAGCGCTATATTGATGCCCTGGACCAGCTCCCTGAAAAGGGAGAAAGCAATCAGGGTGTTTCTATCCGGGTCATTGTGGAAGACCGGATTATTACCTTGAAAGAGGAACTATTTTTCAGGGATGAATAAGTGTGCGTAATCCCGGGCGCTCACATCTTGATATATCCATATTTATTCACAACATTTGTACACATTAACTCAATGTGCTATGGAAACTCCCATTGTTCAATTGATCCAGGGAATGCTGGCACCTGGACTGATGATCTCGGCTTGTGGACTGCTTCTGCTGGGGATGAATAACAAATATAGTCTTGTGGTAAACCGCATCCGGCTTCTAAACGAAGAGAAACGCAAGGTTTTTCACCAGGAAAAGATTGATGAGAACGATAGCAATCGTATAAGCAATATTGAGCTACAGATCAGCCACCTGATTGGACGAATTTCCCTGGTTCGGAATGCAGTATTCAGTTACTCACTGGCCGTAGCCCTATTTATCGTCAGTTCGGTACTAATTGGCTTAACCATCAACAATAATGCTCAGGCATTTGAATGGCTGATCGTTGCATTTTTCTATGCTGGGATGTTTGCTGTTTTTGTAGGGATCGTCTTTGCAGCCATAGAAGTCTGGAAAGGATATCGTATTGTTAAGATCGAGATTTCCGAAGTATACAAGCCGATCGATTAAGATCTGCCGGCACATCTGTTCTGCTTATTCTATAAAAAGCCTTATTTTTGCTTAACTGAGATTATTATGAAAGAACTTCGCAAGTATTATCGCATCAAAGGGACTCCGGAAGAAATTTACGCAGCACTTATTAATCCATTTGCCATTGCCCTGTGGACAGGTGGCGCAGCTGAAATGAAGGAGGAGCCGGGAACCAGTTTTTCTCTCTTCGACGGAGATATTGAAGGGATAAACATTGCCTTTGAGCAGAACTCCAGGATCACCCAGGAATGGTTTTTTGGCGACCAGGAACAGAAATCGATT
>QMPQ01000091.1 GCA_003648635.1 Bacteroidota bacterium
GGCTTCGTTCTGACCATCAGGCTTATCCAATTCCTGAGCATCAGATTGCTCTTTATAAATAGGTGTTCTGTATATCCCTTCAGGGTCTTGAGACGCGGAACGCTTTTCGAGACTGCTGATCCGGTTTTCAAGTTCAGAAATTCTATTACTCAGTTTCCCAAATTGATCAGGATCAAATGGACCGGAGTCTTTCATCATTGTGCTTTTTTATAGTTGAATTCTCCCAGAATTATGGGCACAGCAACTTTTAGCATCAGGGTGTAGATGAGGAAGCCCGTTGAAAATATTCCAACGGTTACAAGGATCTCTGTTGTTGAGGGGAAATACTCATAGATTTCACCGAGTACATCCGGAGTAAAGCCCGGAATGATGAGTCCAATGCCTTTTTCGATATAGACCCCGAGATATATTAGAACGGCACCTATATTCAGTGTGATAAAGTTCTTACGGGTTTTAGGCACCAGAAAAAGTACGAAAGCAATTACATCGAATATGATTGCCAACCAGCCAAAGGGCACTATCTTATTATGTCCTTCAATTCCAAAATAGAGGTATTCGGTAAAAACACGATGTTCTGTATTTGAATACACCTCTTTAAAAATCTCTGCTCCTGTAAGAAACAAATTAAAGAACATGGTGTATGCCATCAATTCAGCAAGGGTCCAGATGGCCCTGTTTTCTATTTGCAGTTTTGTTGTTTTCCTTAAGACCTGGAAAAGTATGATCATAATGGCCGGACCGGAACAAAAGGCTGAAGCAAGGAATTTTGGAGCCAGTATAGCGCTGTTCCAGAATGGTCTGGCTGCAATACCGTTGTATAGGAATGCAGTAATTGTATGGATGGCTATACCAGCAGGAACTGAAAGCAAAATCAGAGGGATAACATATTTTCTGCTGTAGTCTTTTATTCGAAATGCCCTGAACAGGATATGTGAGACGATAATGAAATTCAAGATCAGGTAGAAGGTTAAAGCAAGGGAGTCCCAGGCTAATATGGATTGACCCAGACGAAGCTTGCCAATGCCAGGGATCATGTGCCAGAAGCGTTCAGGATGCCCCATATCTACCAGTATAAACAGAAGGCACATGACTATGGCACTGATGGCCAACAGCTCTCCCAAAATCACGATCTCCTTGATGGGTTTCCAGTTGTATATGTAGGCAGGTATCACCAGCATAATGGCTGCTGCAGCGATGCCCACCATAAAAGTGAAATTGCCGATATAAAAGCCCCAGGAAACCTGGTCTCTCATGGAAGTAGTGATCAAGCCATTAGCAGCCTGACCGTAGTAAGACACAATCCCAATTGCAATCAATATTAATAGTGTTGAAACCCATGCCCAGTAGGCTTTAGATCCCTGGAATAATAACTTGATACTTCCTATGATGAATTCCTTCAGATGCATATTCATCCTCCAAATTTAGGTGCCATAGAAATAGTAAAATTTCGGCTGGGTATTTAATTCTTCTTTCAGGATAAAGACCCGCTTGTTTTTCATGATAGTGCGTATCTCGCTTTGCTCATCCAGCAGGTTCCCAAATTTTCTTGATCCTACCGGACAAATTTCAACACAGGCAGGATATAAGCCCTGTCTTACTCGTTGAATGCAGAATGTGCATTTTTCTACCACCCCTTTAGCACGAGGTCTGTTACCCAGATATTCGGTATGTATATTTATCTCCTCTTGCGGTATCTCGGGGCTTGCCCAGTTAAATTTTCTGGCACCATAAGGACATGCGGACATACAGTTCCGACATCCAAGACACCAGTCGTAATCAACCACCACAATACCATCTGGTTCTGTCCAGGTAGCCTCCACCGGACATACCTTGACACAAGGAGCATTCTTACATTGCTGGCATTGAACCGGCATATAAAAGTGACCTTCTTCAGGGACCTGTTCGGGATTATAGTACACATCTGAATGCAATAAATCTGCTCCCTTATCTTTCTCCATTTCCAGTACCTTTATCCAATGTACCTCCGGATTTCTGGACTGGTTGTTTTCCTCTACGCATGCATATACGCATCGACGACAGCCTATGCACTTAGAAAGATCAAGTCCATATCCAAAAAGGACGTGATCCATGGGGGCCGTGGCGTTTACCTCGATATCGGCATTATACTCTTTCTTATACCCTCGCTCAAGCCTTTCCAACACCGCTTTTAATTCATTTTCATCCAGCTCTTTGAATTGGTCCTGGAAGAATGCCTCTCTTTTATCACTGTCACATGAAGAAAGTAGTGACAAGCCTGCTATGGAGGCTGTACCAACAGCCATCCACTTCATGAAGTCGCGTCTTTCTATACTTCTATGGGGATGTAGAATCTTTTTCCTCTCTTTCATAAATAGAATCAATTTTTATGTCTTCTGGTCGTCGAGGGGGTGGCATGGGTTGAAGTTTCTTAAACTTTGGGGAATGGGGATCATGACAATGAACGCAAAGAAGATATTGTTTCTGTCCATTCCATTGGCCTGTTCGTTTTCCATGTATTCCAAGTTTCCAATCCCTGATTTTGGGACCATGGCATTGTCCACAGAGCTTGTACGATTCATTAAATCCAAGAAGTTTCCCTCCAGCCAGTACAAGGGAGTCCCGATTTGATTCGTTATGACAGGCCAGACACCACCTGTTCTCAGAATCATGGTCAAAAACTATATCATCATGCATCTCAACGAGTTCGCGTCTTTGGGGATTGAGCGGGATTTCGCTATGGCAGTCGCTGCAAGGGAAATAGTCGGAGGAGAAGGTTTCTACTGGAATTAATTTTGTTGAATCTGCAACACTATCTCGGTGCTGGGGTGATGAAATATGATCATCCTGATTTGCTTGTATAAAAGGATTGCATGCAGTAATTTCAAGGAGAACCAGACTGACCAAAATAATACCTCTATTTAGTTGCACAGGCATACCTATAAGTGTATTATATGATTCACATAATAATCAAATAATAATACAGAAAATATAAGTCAATTGCTATCTTTGACTAAGGAACTGACTGATAATCAGATTATTTATAATGAAACCAAATAGACAAATGACTACCAGAAAGCAAAATGGAAAGAATGTTGAGGAGGATTGCAACATGCCAGTATATACGCTTGGAATCGCATCACAACTCTCAGAAATACCAGCCCATTCTATCAGACAATATATTGATGAGGGCTTGATTATTCCATTTAAACTTGAGTCGAAGCGCCATCTGTTTTCCCGGAATGATATTGACAGGTTAAAGCTGATCCGGAGTTTAATTCGCAATAAAGGGCTAAATTTTTCAGGTGTGCGCGCTTTAATGGCCATGATTCCCTGCTGGAGTATTCGGGAATGTCCGGAGGAGGACAGATCATCCTGCGGAGCATATACAGAAAATTTTCAGCCCTGTTGGGAAGCGTCTGAAAAGGGAAGGCACTGTAGGAATGAGAATTGCAGGGACTGCGAGGTGTACCACGCCCTTGATATAGATACGGGAATTAAGACAGTTCTAAAATCCCTTTTATAAATAAGACTCAATGGGGGCGCAGGAGCAAACCAGGTTACGGTCGCCAAAAGTATCGTTGATGCGGCTTACCGAGGGCCAGAATTTATTCTCCATGACCCATGGTAGCGGGAAGGCCGCCTTTTCCCTGGAGTAAATTCGGTCCCAGTTCTCTATGAGCAAGGTATCAGCGGTGTGAGGTGCCCCTCTCAACACGCTCTCTTCGGCCTTCAGTTTTCCATCGGCAATCTCCATGATGTCTTTGTGGATATCGATCATGGCCTGGATAAAACGGTCCAGTTCAGCCTTGGATTCACTCTCTGTTGGTTCCATCATCAGGGTTCCATGTACCGGGAATGAGAGGGTAGGGGCATGGAAGCCATAATCCATCAATCGCTTTGCAATATCGGCTTCGGTGATATCGGCCATTGTTTTGAATTTCCTACAATCCAGGATCATTTCGTGAGCTACAAAGCCTTCTGTGCCGGTGTAGAGGATGTCGTAGTAATCCTTCAATGCGCTTGCCACATAATTGGCATTCAGGATGGCTATTCGTGTCGATTCTGTGAGTCCTTCAGAACCGAGCATCCTGATATAAGCATGAGAGATGGCCAGGACACCTGCACTTCCATAGGGAGCAGCTGCCACGCTACTAATGCCTTTCATTCCTCCGGTCTCAACAAGTGGGTGGGTGGGAAGATATTCCACCAAATGGCTGGCCACACCAATGGGGCCCACTCCGGGTCCACCCCCGCCATGTGGAATCGCAAAGGTTTTGTGCAGATTCAAGTGGCAAACATCAGCCCCGATATAAGCAGGATTGGTTAATCCCACCTGAGCATTCATATTTGCTCCGTCCATATATACCTGACCACCACAACTATGCACCATGCCAATTATTTCACAGATATTGTCTTCAAAAACCCCGTGAGTGGATGGATAGGTAATCATAATGGATGAAAGCACCTCTTTATGGCTTTCAGCCAACTCTTTTAAATGTTCCGTATCAATGTTGCCATGATCATCGCACCTGACCACTTTTACTTCCAGACCAGCCATCACAGCACTGGCTGGATTGGTTCCATGTGCAGATGCCGGAATCAGGACCACATTTCGCCCTGAATCTCCCCTCTCCTTGTGGTAGGCCTGGATCACCATCAGGCCAGTATATTCACCCGCAGCTCCTGAGTTTGGTTGAAAGGAAATAGTTTCAAAACCAGTGATCTCTTTCAAAGCCTGTTCCAGTTCATTGATCATTTGATGAAATCCTTCGGTCTGGTCAATGGGAATAAAGGGATGCTGTGATGCAAATTCAGGCCAGCTAACCGGCATTAACTGAGCCGCCGCATTCAGCTTCATGGTGCACGATCCCAGCGAGATCATGGATTGAGTAAGGGAAATATCTCTGCGTTCCAACTTCCTGATATATCGCATCATCTCTGTTTCGGAGTGGTAGCGGTGGAAGGCAGGCTGAGGAAGGATCGGAGATTTTCTGGCGAATGTCTGCTTAAATGCGATTTCAGGTTCCAGATCATCCTGGAAATGGATCCCCTTCTTTATGGCCACAGAGAATATTTCGAGGATTTCGTTGAGTTGCTCCTCATGTGTAGTTTCATCGGTCGAGAATTGAACCGTCGTTTCATCCGGATAGTAAAAATTAATCTCCCTCTCTTCAGCTATTTTTCGGATATCTTCTGCTAAGAGCTTACCGGGAAGTACAACTCTGAGAGTATCAAAAAAGTTTTTGTGTGCAAGAGAGTACCCCAGCTTTTGCAGCTGTGATGCCAGGTAAGCTGCTCCTGTATGGATGTTGGAGGCGATCCTATGCAATCCTTCCGGGCCGTGATATGCTGCATACATTCCAGCCATACTGGCCAGGAGTGCCTGGGCAGTACAAATATTGGAAGTGGCACGTTCCCGCTTGATATGTTGTTCCCTGGTCTGGAGCGCCATGCGGAGGGCGGGTTTCTCATTGACATCGATGGAGATGCCGATAATCCGGCCGGGAATATGTCTTTTGAAGGATTCTTTGCATGCAAAATAGGCAGCATGGGGTCCTCCGTAAAACATGGGGATCCCGAATCGCTGTGTGCTTCCCACCACCACATCTGCATCCCATTCACCCGGAGGTGTAAGCAAGACCAGGCTCATAATATCTGCCGCTACTGCAACAGCAATCTCTTTTTCATGAGCCGATTGTGCAAACATGGCATAGTCCCTGATCTCACCGTCAGCAGCAGGGTACTGGACCAGGACTCCAAAGAAAGAAGCATCCAGTGAAGCATCCTGATAGGATCCGATTTCAAGTTCAATGCCCAGTGGTTCAGCTCTGGTAATCAGTACAGCTAAGGTCTGGGGAAAAACTTGCTCATCCACAAAGAACTTGTTTTTGCCTTCCCTGACTGCGGACCTCGATCGTGCATTGTAAAACATGATCATGGCCTCGGCAGCAGCAGTCGCCTCATCCAGAAGCGATGCATTTGCTATTTCCATTCCGCTAAGTTCCATGACCATGGTCTGGAAATTCAACAGTGCTTCAAGTCTTCCCTGTGAAATCTCTGCCTGGTAGGGGGTATATGAAGTGTACCAATTGGGATTCTCCAGTATATTACGTTGGATGACCGGGGGGAGAATGGTATTGTAATATCCTATGCCCATATAGGTAAGGAACATCTTGTTCTTGCTGGCCACCTCTTTCATATAAGCCAGATAGTTTTGTTCATCAACTGCACCTGGAAGGTTCATTGTGTTGTCCATTAAAATGGAGGCGGGGATGGTACGGGCTACCAGTTCGTCCACGCTTGCAACTCCAATGGTGTCCAACATAAGGTCGATTTCAGGCTGCCGGGGACCCAGATGACGCTCACTAAACTGATCAGAATTCATAAAACAAGAGTAAGTATTTTGCAATAAGCTTTCGTTACTGAAGCGCAAATATAAAGAAACCTTCGCTGAAAAAAGCTGAAGGAATTCATGTTGTTAAGCCATGCTCAGGAAGGGGTTGTTCGAAGCTTCTTCTCCAATGGTGGTAGGATTCCCATGTCCCGGGTAAACAGTTGTTTCCGGGGGAAGGGTCAAAAGTCTGTTCCTTATGGAACTGATCAGCGTATCGTAGTCGCCTCCAGGCAGATCGGTGCGACCAATACTTCCCTGAAAAAGGGCATCTCCCGTGACCACAAAACCAGCTTCGGGGGAGTAGAAAGACAGGCTTCCAGGGGAGTGACCGGGAACCAGGATGGACTTGAGCTTATCCTCCCCAAGTGTAATGGTTTCATTGTCGGTGATCGCTTGATCAATTGCGGAAAGGGGTTCAACCTTAAGTCCATAGACCTCTCCCATCAGGGGAGCGTTGTTTAGCAATCCGGACTCGTTCGTGTGTGCACGCAAGGGACATTTATAAGCTGTCTGCATGTGTTTAACGCCAAGAACATGGTCCACATGACAATGGGTGTTAAGTTGTCCTTTAATACTTAAGCCTTCTGAGGAGATATATTGGTCAAAGGCACTGATCTCTTCCGGCGAATAGAAAGCCGGATCAATGACAAGGCAATCTCCGTTGTCGTTCCTGACCAGGTAGGTGTTTACCTGGAAGGAGTTGAATACAAGTGAGCTAATGCTTAGCATATTATTGATTTTTACCTCTTAACAAGGGAACAAAAGAGAAATGACCATGTTCGCTGCGCTGGAAATGATCTTCGCTTTCCCTTACCACGCGGACCATCTTCTGACCAAATTTGTCTCCCTCCGGAACAACAAGTATGCCCCCAATGGCCAGTTGATCCAAAAGGGTCTGTGGGATTTCTGGGGCTGCAGCAGTAATCAGGATTCTGTCGAAAGGCTGGTAGGAGGGTAGTCCTTCGTAACCATCGCCATAGAAAAAGTTGGGCTTGTAGTTTAAAGGTCCCAACGTTTTTTGTGCATCCAGGAAAAGCTCCCGCTGTCTCTCAATGGTATAAACCCTGGACCCAAGTTCCAGCAGGACAGCCGTCTGGTATCCGGAACCAGTTCCAATCTCCAGCACTTTCAAGTGTTTTTTCACTTCCAGTAACTCGGTTTGAAATGCAACAGTATAAGGTTGGGAAATGGTTTGGCCTGCAGCAATAGGAAAAGCTTTATCTGTGTAGGAAAAGTTAACGAAACTACTATCCATAAAGAGATGCCGCGGAACACGTCCCATGGCCTCAAGAACATCTTCATTTTTGACCCCCTTTGATCTAATGGAGTCTATTAACTTCTTTCTTAAGCCTTTATGTCTAAAATTATCTGTTTGTTCCATTTGGATGGACAAATATAACCGATATTCTTAAACATATATGGAGTTTTTTTGACACCTGATGCAATTATCACACATGAGTTACAGTTATATATTCAGAGGTCGACCATTTGAATGAAAAATCAGAGAAAACAGAGATTACTCTACATCTTATTTGACTTTCTTGCTGCCCTGGTAGCCTGGGTTCTCTTTTTTCTTTTTCGAAAGATATATATAGAGCCACAGGCATTTGGAGTGGATGTCCCCATTACCTTTGGCCCCAGGTTCTGGACCGGAGCTATCGGCCTTCCTATCGCCTGGATCTTGTTATATTATTTAACTGGCTTTTACAAGGATATGTTTCGCCGTTCAAGGCTCGAGGATTTCATCCAGACAATGCTTAGTTCCTTGCTGGGAGTGGTGATTATTTTCTTTCTCCTCATCCTGGATGATATCATTCTGAACTACACCAATTATTATAGCCTGGCGATCACTCTGTTTCTGTTACACTTCAACCTTACATTGATGCCAAGGATGGTTCTTACCAGCAGGACGGTAAGAAAAGTACACCGGAGGGATATTGGTTTTAAAACTGTTATGATCGGTAGCAATGAGAATGCCGTGGATGTTTATCTGGATATAAGGAATCAACAGCGGTCCAATGGATATGAAATATTGGGTTTCATTAATGTGCAAAGGAAGGAGCATTACCAGTTACAGGACCATTTGGTCCATCTGGGGGGGCATGAAAATATGGAGACCATTTTAATGGATCAGCAAGTTGAAGAGGTAATTATTGCCCTGGATCCGACTGAACATGAAAAAATTGGGGATATTGTGAACAGACTCTCTATGCTTGATATTAAGATCAGCGCCATCCCAAGTATCACTGACATACTTACGGGAAAGGTAAAAAGTGCAACCATTTTTGGAACTGCTTTGCTGGAGGTGAATCAGGATGTAATGCCAACATGGCAACAAAATGTGAAACAGATCATGGACATTGTAATCTCCATACTGGCACTAATACTATTGTTACCTCTGAACCTTGCACTGCTCGTTGGAGTGAAGCTAAGTTCGTCAGGTCCCATATTGTATAAGCAGGACCGGATTGGCAGGTTTGGAAGGGAGTTCCAGATATACAAGTTTCGTTCCATGTACCACAACGCAGAAGAGAATGGTCCTGAACTCTCCTCAAAACATGATCCAAGGGTGACTCGTTTCGGACAGCTGATGCGGAAGCACAGGCTCGATGAAATCCCTAATTTTATCAATGTCTTAAGAGGCGAAATGGCTCTGGTGGGACCGCGGCCCGAAAGAGAATATTTTATCGATAAGATTATAATTACAGCACCTCATTATACTCACCTTCAGAAAGTGAAACCCGGAATTACCTCCTGGGGACAGGTGAAGTATGGTTATGCGGAGAACGTCGAGGAGATGATTAAGCGGCTCAGGTACGATTTACTCTATATTGAAAACATGTCCCTTTTTGTGGATGTAAAGATTCTCTTCTACACAGTGATTACCATTTTAAAAGGAAGGGGAGTATAGCTTATCACCCACACTCCCCTGTTAATATTTAAATATTCTCCTATTTGTCTGAGATCTAATTGAGCCCCCGGCCTTTCAGTAGAGGTTCAATGGTGGGCTCAGCTCCGCGGAAATTGACATACATTTCCATCTCCTCCACAGAACCTCCCTTTTCAAGAATGTTTTCCCGGAACGAAGTAGCGGTAGCCTGATCGAAGAGACTGGTCTCCACAAAAGCATTAAATGCATCTTTGTCCAACACTTCAGACCACATGTAGCTGTAATAGCCGGCAGAATAACCCCCTGCAAAAATATGTTGGAAATAATTGGATTTGTATCGCGGAATAATCTCATCAATCAGTCCGATCCGCTTCATGGAGGACTCTTCAAAAGCGTTTGCATTTAAGCCCGAAGCTTCTTTAAGGGTGTGATAATCCATATCAAGGATCGAGGCGGCTGTATATTCAACAGTTACAAATCCCTGGTTAAACTTACTGGCAGCTTCTAGTTTTGCGATTAGCTCATCGGGAATCACTTCACCTGTCTCATAGTGTTTAGCATAGGTCTTTAAAACATCGGGATGGGCCGCCCAGTTCTCCATAATCTGTGAAGGAAGCTCCACAAAATCGGTGGCCACGGCGGTGCCGGAGACGGTCAGATATTCACACTTGGTAAGCATGGAGTGGAGTGCATGCCCGAATTCATGAAAGAAAGTGAGAGTTTCATCAAAGCTGATCAGGGCCGGTAATTCGCCTGTAGGTCTGGTAAAGTTCATAACAATCAGGTGTACTGGACTTACCTGTTCACCATCTTTGATATGGGCTCTTCGTATGCTGGTACTCCAGGCACCACCTCTTTTCCCTGGTCTTGGGTGGAAGTCCATATAGAGGATTCCCAGGTGGGATCCATCAGCTTCTTTGACCTCGTAGGGCATCACCTCTTCGTGATAGGCAGGGAGTTCATTTCGCGGTTCAAAGGTAAGTCCGTAGAGCTTATTGACCACATCGAATACTCCATCTTTCACATCTTCCAGGCTGAAATAAGACCTGACCACCTCTTCATCTAGTTTATATTTCTCTTGCCGGATCTTCTCTGCATAGTACCACCAGTCCCAGGAAGCCAACTGAAAATCCCCACCTTCCTGATCGATCATCTTCTGCATCATGTTGGCCTCTTCTCTGGCTTTATCCAGTGCAGGGTCCCAAACTTGCATCAGCAAGTCGTAAACGTTCTCCGCCTTTTTAGCCATTCGTTCTTCAAGGACAAAAGCGGCATGGGTATCATAACCCAAAAGATTGGCGCGTTCGATCCGGAGTTCCAGGATCTCTGAGATAAGCTTATTATTGTCGTATTCGTTCCCGTTATTACTACGCTTAAACATAGCAGTGTAGATCTCTTCTCTCAAGTCCCTGTTTTCAGCATATTGGATGAATGGGATCCAGCTTGGTTTATGGAGGGTAAATACCCACTTGCCTTCCATGCTTGCGGCCCTTGCTGCATCGGAGGCAGCAGAACGTACCGATTCAGGTAATCCTGCCAGATCTTCTTCTTTTTCGATAATCAACTGGTAAGAGTTGGTCTCCTTCAGCAGGTTGTCACCGAACTGCATGGTCAACATGGAAAGCTTTGTATCGATCTCTTTGATTCTCTCTTTTGCTTCTCCCTCCAGGTTGGCACCTCCTCTCACAAAGCGGCGGTGGGTCTTTTCCAGGACCATGGTCTGCTCAACCGAGAGACCCAGAGTTTCTCTCTCCGCAAAGAGGACCTTTACCCTTTCAAACAGCCCCTGGTTCAAGTTAATGTTGCTTCCATGTGCGGTCAGCTTCGGCTGAATCACCCTGGCAATGGAGTCCAGTTCATCGTTGGTTTCGGCCGAGCGGAGCCTGAAAAAGACGCCGTTAACCTTGCTCAGCAACTCTCCGCTTTTATCCAGAGCTTCAATGGTATTTTCGAATGTGGCTGCATTTTTGTTGTTTACAATGGCATTTATTTCTACCTGGTGCAACTTCATCCCCTCCTCAAAAGCAGGAATGAAGTGAACGTTTTCAATTAGATCAAAGGGGGGCACCCCAAATGGTGTTGTATATTCTGTCAGGAATGGATTCATGGTTTCTGTTTTTTCTGTGGTGCACCCGAACAGGATGACCGTTCCAAGCAGCAAAGCTAAAATCAGTTTTTTCACAATGTCTTTTTTTAGAGTGATTGAAGGGTGCAAGATAGGACTAAAGCGGTGTATAAAAAAGAAGGACTGCTATGTCGAGTAGCAGCCCTTCGGCAGAAACCTAAAGATTTTGATAAGGATAAAATTGCCTACAGCCGGTCAGGCACGATATTAAATCTTGTCTGTTTCAACAATCCTTCCGGGGATATCCGGGTAAGGCACCATCAGTTACTCTTTACCGTCGAATTCCAGTTCTATCCCTGAAAAATTCTTATAAAAAACCATATCGCCTATTGATATCTCAGGATCTTCGATCCCGCTGATAGACATCACTTTAGCAAATTGAGATTTCTCTTGTACGGTATCAGGAATAATGATCCCCGAAGCTGTTTTCTCTTCTTTGGCTTCCATCTCCAGAAGCACATGTTGATTGATTGGCTGTAACTCTTTCATTTTACTTTAATTTAGGTTTACTATAAGCGTCGAGCTTATTTTATTTCGAGCAGTTGATTGATCCGGGATTTGTCAAAACCCACAATCATCTGTCCGTTTATCTCTGTCTGGGGAACTCCTTGCTGTCCACTTTTTCTGACCATGGCTTCAGCTGCTGAGCTGTCTGTTGCCACATTGACCTCCCTGTACCCGACCTGTTTCTGGTCCAGGTAAGTTTTCAGGGTGGTGCACCAGCTGCAGGTGGGGGTGGTATATACAGTGACCTGTTTGCTCTTACCGGATTCGACTCCTCTTTGACCTCCTCTTTCACGTCCCGATAGAATGGAGCCGTATGCCGATTCGGTCTGGCACCCTTTGAAAATATTTACCATTTTGCTATTCTCAAATACAACCAGGCTGGGAGCTGTGCTTATATCCAATCGTTCGTGGATATCACGGACGCGGTTCACATCAGCAGTATACAGGTGAGATGACTCCCCGGTATTTATATTCTGTAGCCTCTCAAGTGCACAATCACTCTGTCCGGCACCACTTTTATATAGCAGCAGAAAGGTCCTTTCTTTGGAGGAGATCCCAGATTCCAGGTCTTTGTATGAATTTACAGATCTTGTTTTCATTGATTTCTTGTACTGTTTTTGAATAGCACAAAGAAACAGAAGAGAATGGGAGTTATCAGTAACTTTTGTCACATAAGGGAGAGTAATCGATTTGGCCGCGGGAAAGGTGAATGAGTCCTTTATTTTCCATCTGTTTCAAGAGTCTGGAAATGACTTCTCTGGAGCTGTTCATGGCCATGGCAACATCCTGGTGTGATCCATCAAAAATCTTGGAGCCTGAAGAGCGGTAACGCTCGGTAAAGAACTTCTCCAGCCTTTCATCCATTTTTAAAAAGGCAATGCTGTCCAGGGTATTTAGCAGCTCATCGAAGCGCATCTGCATGGAGTGCATCACATACTCTTTCCAGGTCTGGTACATGGTCATCCAGCTGTCGAGTAGCTCTACGGGCACAACAATGGCAGTGGTTTTTTCTTCGGCTATGGCCTTTACCCGGCTGCGGGTCCGGTCCATACAACAGATCAGGGATACGGTACAGACCTCGCCGGGACGCAAATAATAGAGCAGCAACTCCTTGCCTTCTTCATCAGTCCGGCACACCTTGATCAGTCCGGAGAGCACAATGGGAAAAGACCTGATAAACTGATCTTCGCGTATCAACTCCTCCTGGGCTTTAAATTCTTTGAATGTGCCTGCTTCGCTGATGGCCGACCTGAGTTCCGATTCAAAGAACGGAAAGCGTCTCTTTACGATCTCCTCTACCATTTTTTGCTATTATTTATAAGGTCTCTTTCTTCTTATTGCACCCGTACCGGTTTCAGATGGGGCGGATTGCTTTTTCTGTTGATACCTTCCATAGGCCATCACCAGGATTCCGGCAATAAAAGGAGAATAGATCACCATAGCTGGAAGGTTCTTCAGAATAATCCCTGCATTGAAAGCGATAGTAAGGATCAAACCTATAACAGCGAGGACCAGCCCGGACCGGTACCATTGTTGTGCCCGGTCAGGGGATGCCTGCTTTATGGTTTGACTGAGTACTCGCTCATCCACCTGTCGGATAAGATTGGTAATCTCGCTGTCAGTCATTCCGGATTCTGATAACTCGTCACGAATCGTAGAATAGCTTTTCCCCTCCATTTTTTCACGGGCCAGCTCCTCAATCTTGCTTTCAGTCACTTTACTCATATATTGTTACTCTTCTTCCACACCTAAGAGATACTTATCCAGGAATTCCAGAATTTTTCCATATCCTTCAACCTGATTCTCTTTTTTTACAAAACCATGTCCCTCATCGTCAAAAATAACATATTCCACCGGGACTCCATTTTCTTTAACCGCGGCCACAATCTCATCCGACTCCACCTGTAACACACGTGGGTCATTGGCCCCCTGTAGTACCATTAAAGGTTTGGTCACATTGTGTGCATGGAACAGGGGACTGATCTTGTACAGTCGCAGGGAATCTTCGGTGAAAGGATCCCCAAGTTCGTCATAGAGAGCTTTCCTGTAAGATTCCCAGTAGGGGGGGATGGACTTCAGAGTACGGAGCCAATTGGTCACTCCAAACAGATTAACTCCCACGGCAAATTCTTCCGGCTGATAAGCCAATGCGGCCATGACCATGTATCCTCCATAGGAGCCTCCCATGATCCCTACCTTTTCCATGTCAATATATCCCAGTCCTGCCAGGAAGTCTTTGGCCCGCACGCAGTCCATCAGATCATCTTCCCCATGACGCTGGTTGTCCAGGTTATAAAAGGTTTTTCCATATCCGGAGCTGCCTCTGTTGTTCACAGCCAGGATGGCATATCCGTGGTTTACAAGATATTGTGTCCTGCTACTGAATCCCAGCCGGCTTTGCCCACCGGGACCACCATGAATCATAAGAAGTGCCGGTACTTTATTCTTTATTGAGGCTCCAAGTGGCTTGTATAGGATGGCCGGAATCTTAAGTCCGTCATAGGAGGGATAGCGGATCACCTCTCCAGCCACGAGGTCTGCTTCATCAATTTCTTTATTCAGGGAGTGGGTTAAACGGGTAAAATTCTCCTCATCAAATTGATGCATATAAAGATCACCCGGCGAGGTGGGACTTCCAGCTGTTAGTCGGATCAGCTTTTCCGATCTGGAAATGGATACACCTGAAATGTCCCTGTTGCCAAAGTCTGGCATACTTACTGCTTCTCCGGAAGCTGCATCTCTAACTTTTACTACTGTTTTAGCATCTTCATTGATCCCGATAACCTGGTATTTAGCGTTATATGAGAAATAGGCATAGGAGACATCCCAGTCGGCCTCATAAACGACTTTCTTTTCCTCAGTCTCCAGGTGGTAAGATGAGAGATAGGTAAATTCACTTCCCTCATTGGAGAGATAGTACAGATATTCGTCATTCAGTGAGAAATCGGCCGGGGAATAGGTGGCATCTCCTTCGTGTTCCGAAATATGTTTGATCTCTCCCGAGTTGAGATCCAGCAGGTACATTTCATTATTGGAGGTAGTGAGATCCTGGGTCAGGGTCAGGTATCTTCCGGTATTGGAGAAGCCCGCTGGGGTCAGATTCTCCTTGTTTTCATAAACTATGACTGGCTCGAA
>QMPQ01000092.1 GCA_003648635.1 Bacteroidota bacterium
ATAGGACACTATGGTGATACCTGAATCTTTTTATCAATAGACACTTATTCAAACTCCTTCGGCACCCCGCAAATCATCTTAAAAGGCTTATCACCCTTATTACGGTACTGGTGCTTTTCGCTTAACAAGCGCAAAATCCCCAGCTTTTAAGGGGGTCTCCTGCCCTTTCGCATTGACCAGTGCTCCTTCACCCTCTATCACATAATTCATGTGAAACATAAATTCACAATGAAGAATTATATGAAATTTTTCTAAAACAGATATGAAATTGCTTTTATGGAAGCATTTCAGTTACGTTGCTGGATGAGATTTCAGTTCGAATCCCTTCCTAAATAACATATCTCGTCGTGTAGAGTCAATTAAATCCGGAATCTGTGATTGATATTGTACTATTGATATCATTAACTGGTATACTCAACCGATGCGTCTTCACCGGGCCATTATTAAATAGCTGGTCACAAATTGTGACCAGCTACTGAAAATCAGGATATTATGAATAAACAACCAGCAAAATCAATGCTTAATTCACTTATTTTTCAGATTAAAGGACAAAATGTAATGCTGGACTCAGATCTGGCAAAACTCTATGAGACTGATACAAAGAAGCTCAAACAACAGGTTAGAAGAAATATAGACAGATTTCCTGAGGATTTCATGTTTGAATTATCAGAAAGTGAAAAGAAACAATTGCTCTTACAGGAATCGCGATTGTCAAATCTTAAGTTTTCCTACGCGCCGATTATGGCATTTTCTGAGCAAGGAGTTGCCATGCTTTCTTCAGTACTACACTCCAAAAGAGCAATTTATGCCAATATTGAAATAATGAGAGCTTTTGTATCCTACAGGGCCATGATGATTGAAAACAAAGAGCTAAGGAACGAGATTATCAGGTTAGACAAGAAAATCAACAATTCCTTTAAGTTCCTCCTGAGAAAAATTGATGCATTAACACCTGTTTTAACTCAACCACCCAGGAAAACAGTTGGATTCAAAAGGAAAGATCAGCCTTAAATGTGTTCTTATGCTCAATATTGAATCGTTACATCAATTCCGCGTTTTTGGTTTGGTTGCAGTTTCGCAGATACCAAAAACTGATACATTGAACCGCAAGATAAATGAGGAAGTTATATTTACTCAAACTCCTTCGGCACCCCGCAGATCATCTTGAATGGCTGATCACCCTTGTTGCGGTACTGGTGCTTCTCGCTGGGGTTGACGAGAGCGAAATCGCCAGCTTTGAGCGGAGTCTCCTCCCCTTTTTCATTCACTAAGGCTCCGGTGCCCTCGATTACATAGTTCATATGCTCATAGGGGTGCTGGTGATAAGGAGTATGTCCTCCAGCTTCAACTGTGAATACTCTGTATGAGTAAACCGGGGTTCCATCATTGCTTCCCAGCGGCAATTGCCTCCAGGCACCAACTGCACCTTCCATATGGACCTCTTTCTTCTCAACTTCTGATAATGAAATGATTTTCATCTTTGTGGATTTTGTCTACTAAAATAAGCAAATAGTATAAATAGCCGGCTTCGGCCTTGGACTTCCCCCAATAATCCTATCATGATCCTCTGAGTCATGGACTTTGCTTAGGTTTCTGGATTTCACGAAGTGATAAGCGTGAGAATTTGGGGATACTTTCTCAGGAATTTTCACACGTGAATAATATTTGATAACCAGGATGTTCATTTCCCATAATCCGGAAGTAACAGACGTGTTACTTTTTCACAATATGCTACTTAATACGTTTTTCGCCTTTCCGCAAAAGGAATTCTAATTGCCTGTATAACTGTATAATACGATGATGAGAAAAATCGGTAATTATTACTCATGAATCACAACCTTGTTACAAAGTCACGACTCTGTTACATGCAAAATACCATAAGATGGGGTAGGCAGGAGGCCTGCATGTGATGCCGGATGGGCTCAGATGCGTCTCAAAATGGGGTAAGTCCAAAGCTTCGGCCCCATTGACTTGATAATTTATATTTCGTATTTTTAGAAGGCACGCCAATACGTATGCAACCTAAGCAAAGACTATGAAAACAATTAGGAAGATTTTTTTTGTTGCTGGTTTTACCAGCCTAATGTTTCTGGGGAGTAACTGTGGAAAACTGAGTACTGGTGTATGCACAGGGTATAGTTCAGAGTATAATAGCACCTATTGCAAAGACGGCTGGACCAAAGATGAGTGTGATGAATGGGATGACCTGGAGGTTAATGGGGTAAGCTGGACTTTCCACAAGGGACAGACTTGCGAAGAAAGAGGTACACCGGCGACTCCATAGAAGGGGATTACTACCGTGATCCCATGGAGGGGAACCTGCAAAGCATAAAACCCACGATTATGCTTCGCATAATCAGTTTCTATTTTCCTCCTCGCTTATGAAAGTAAACTTTCAACACTCGCTGAAAAATAAAAACCCCCAGCCTTCGCCGAGGGTTTTTTGCTTTGCGGAGAGGGGGGGATTCGAACCCCCGGTACCCTAATCGAGTACGCCAGTTTAGCAAACTGGTGGATTAAGCCACTCTCCCACCTCTCCGGATTGTGCTTAAAGCAGGACAAAAGTAAAGAATTCGTCTCACTTCTACAACCCCACCTTCTTCCTGTATCAGGAATATTTTTTTGCCGAGAGAATACTCAATATGGATATCTTGTATTTGGCGAAGTATATGTGTTAGAAGCCACCTACAATTAGTTTCAAGAAACTAATTTAAGTGGCGAGAACATATATACGAGCAAGGTAATGATTGGAAATTTTGAGATAAAAAAAACGTCCGCCAAAGCGGACGTTGAATATTGACCGGAGGATCCAGGATCCTATCTATGTAGTTGTTATCCTTGCAATTTGGGAAGGTAAGCTGCAATAAGTCCAACAGCCTGATCCTGCTCAATTTTACGGGTCTTAACCAACACACTCTGGGATTGATATTCTCTGGAATCAAAGCCATCCCTTATGGTTGCACTGTTGAACATCGATTTACGTACGCCAAATCCTTCTTTGGTGCAATTGTACATAAACCAATATCCACCTGTGTAGGCAATGAATGAATTGCATTCCCCATCATTGGAAACAGCGATCTTCATATTATGGGAGGGATCGTCGTAATATACATTGTATACTGTAAATTCCTGACCCTGGAAATGGTACACATCATCTGTTCCGGTAACTACATAATCACCAGCAGCTGTGTTAGTGGCTCCTGTAAGGTATACTTCATTGGTTTCTCCATCGGCAAACATTGCACTGCTTACAAATAAAAGGGCAACTGCGGCTACTGCGAATCTCTTTAGAAAATTTACTTTTGCTTTCATCGTATTCAGGTTTTTTGTTGTTATTACTAGTTTAACTGATGCATGTGATAGAACAATAGCTGTGCCAAAACTCGTATTGCGCTGTTTATCATCTTATTATGGCCTTTTTTGGCTATTTGTAAAAATTGTTAAATACGCACGGAAATGGACACATTTGTTCGATAACGGATGAAATGAAAGTGGTGTTAAAGATTTGAATACCTGTATGTTACAAAACATAAAGGGAGCCGGCAAGATGCCGGCCCCCTCAATAGGTGAATTTTACTGCTAGAAACTTCTGGTTAGTCCAAGTGGTTACCCTTTTAACTGGGGAACATAAGCTGCTATCAAACCCACAGCCTGCTTCTTCTCAACCTTCTTGTCCTTCATCAGAACCGATTGGTCATGGAACTGCTGCGGATCGAAAACATCCTTTGCCCACGGATTTGAAAACATTACTTTTCTTACGCCAAAACCGTACTTATTACAGTTATAGAAAAACATAAACTCGCCATTAAAGGCAACAAATGAGGTACACTGTCCCTCGTTATTAACTGCAATATTCATGTTCATGGACGGGTCGTCATAATAAACCCTGAATACTTCATATTCACGACCCATATAGTGAAACATGTCACTAGTGGTTTGCACCACAAAATCGCCAGCCAGCGAAGTGGAGGTGCCTGTCAGATAAACCTCTGAGATCTCCCCATCTGCAAAAGCAAATGTGGTAAACATACAGAGTGCAACGACAATGGTCGCCAATCTTCTAATCAAACTAACCTTCTTCATAGCAATCACTTATTGTTGTTTCCATTAAAATTACCACGAAAAAAAGCCAGAATCAATTAAGTTCAATCAACGACTCAATGCAGAATATGTACAACAGGAAAAGAAGTGTGAATGACTGTGATGCGCTTTAAGCTGCAAACCTGCCTATGATCAGGTCCACTGCAAAAACATTGCCAATTGGACGAGCATCGAGGTGGTAGCGTTTCCGGTAGGAGGATTCAAGTATTTTTCTGACCGCCTCTATGCCTAAACCTGTGGTGGCAACTGGCGAAACCTGAGTATTGTCCTTTGACGCTTGTACCCCGTTCCTCACCTTTAGAAGAATTTTATCTTCCTTGACTACAAGGTGAATGGTTACCCAGCCCTTGTTATGGCATTTCCGGATCCCATGTTTGAATGCATTTTCGATAAGCGTATAGATAGTGAGGGGTGGAATGGAAACCCCGTCAGTATCTCCCTTTACCTGGAAATCCATCAGGAATGAACACTCGCCCAGCCAGATCTTCTCCAGGGCAATGTATTCCTGGATCAATGCGATTTCTTCGGAAAGAAGAATTGTTTCCTGGCGGGAATAGGTGACAACACGCTCCAGCAGAAGAGAGAGTCCGGCAATGGCCTCAGGGGTATCTTCCGATTTGCGTAAGGAAAGTGCATATAGGTTATTGAGAGAATTGAACAGGAAATGAGGCTGCAAGAGGTTTTTAAACAACTCAAGGTTGTTGCGGTCGTCCTCCTGTGATTGGTGATTCCGGGAAATCAGATATTGATCTGTTATCATTTTCTACCTCCTTTTGTACGTCCCTGTACAACTCCTTAAAATATATCACTTATTATGCCAAAACTTTTTACATGCTGGCTACCTGCGCTTTAGGAGGTTTTTGCCTTGCTAAGCTTAATGTTAAAATTGTCCGGATTTGAACAAGACTGTGCGTCTTGGAACAGTTTTGGATCTGAATTAACCCTCTGAACAGCCTGATAAATGGAAATGTAATGTGATGATGGGAGAAAAAAACTTGCCGTCGAGAAGTTACTTATTAAACCTAAAACCTTAAAGTAAGACTGTGACGGCAAGTTTGCAATTGACGTGTATAGAGTCGATTCAAATGTAACAGACGCCCCCCGGAGAAAAAAACTTATTCAGCTTATGACCTTTTCGGGGGTGTTAATCACATCTGTTTGGGGGTGAATGGTATTTGCTGTCGATAAGTCATTGTTACTTATAATAACAGAGCAACCATAACTATGTGACTCAATGTTTATGGAAATCTGGCCCTTGTAAAAGGACTCAATCTGTTGCATGGTTCGCAGGCAGTCCTCTATGTTCTCCTCATGCTTTTTCATTCCATTGCTTAATATCTGGATGGTAATCATATTGGAGTAGCCCGAGGCCTCTATATTCAACTCTGGCAAAGCGGGTTCTAATTCATATTTTCTGAATATCATATCAACAATAGTAAACAGGACCATCGGAGGCATCTTTATCTGACCGGGATCCCCGGAGATAAAAAATTCAACATCGGGTTTGCTCTCTCTGATCAGGGTAACCAGGGTCACCAGTTTCCTGACCAATTCAATCTCTTCGGAGAACAATTTATGCTGCTCTTCATGATATATCATCACTTCGTTCAAAAGTTCAGAGGTCAATGCAATGGCCTTGGTCACATCTGGTAATGATTCTTCCACCATACGATCGATATGATCGATGGCATAAAGTAACATGGGGGGCTGAACCTTGGTAATGGCATTTTCCATCTGTTGCTGCAACTCGAAATGCTGAAGTTCTTTACTTCGGGTATTGGCATAATACCATTCCTTGATGGTTCTTGCAGCCAGAAATACCAGTACAATATATAGATTACCCAGTCCACTCATGATCACATTTGCAGGAGCAAGGTAGTTATCGATAAGTTCTGTCCCTGTTTGATACCATCTGTAGATGAACTCATTACTCAAGATAAGTTCCAGCACTGAAAATCCATAAAAAAGTAGCAGAAACAGAACAATAAAGAAGGGGAACAGGCGCTTGTTCAAAAAATAGGGGACCAGCAGATAGGCCACCAGGTAGGTATGGGCGATAAAGATAGGGAGGGTGATAAGGTAGTAGGAGAACCAGCCCAGGTATACATCCATGGATTCTCCGAAGCTCTTTATAAATGTAAAACCTATCACCCAGGTTAACCAGAAAACCAGGTGCCTCAGACTCCTGTTCTGCTCCAGCTTCATCATCAATCTCTCTCTCATATCAAAGGCTTACATGCAATTCCACTTCATGTTCATTGTTTCTTTCCCTGATGGCCAGACGGTGGCTGTTCGGATATGCCAATTCAAGTCTCCTGATACTGTTCTCATTCCTACCATCATTTCTGCCAGCTGGATAATCAGGTGAATCTGAAACAGAATTGGCCGCCACAAAACGGAGTCGAGAATCCTGAACCTTCAGTTCGATCTTTATCCAGGATTCCCTGGGATTCTCCCCGGCTCCATGAACAAAGCAGCTTTCCACAAATGAATAGAGAATAAGAGGTGCAATCTTAAGTCCGTTCATATGACCTTCAGGCTCAAACCGGACTTTCAAACGATCGCCGAATCGCAATGTTTCAAGACCGATATAGTTGTTTATCATCTCCACCTCCTTCGCCAGCAAAACTTTATCACTTTTACTCTCCTGAAAAAGATAATGAAGAATGGCCTTTAGCTTCTTCACTGTTGGTTTGAGATGTTCCGGCCGGTAAATTGAAATAGAATAGAGATTATTGAAATTGTTAAATATCACATGAGGATCCATCTGGTGCTCAATCAGCTTCAATTCTGCCTCCAGCTGCTTTCGTTGTAACTCCCTGTTATTCAGCTCCAGGGTATAGTAATCTCTCGCAAACTTAGCCAGCGCAAATACTGCGACAATAAAGGTCATGTCTTTTGTATTCACCAGCAGTGCCTGCAGGGTGATCAAATTGCCGGGGGTTGCATTTTCAGGAGCAATGGCCTGGTAAAAGATATAATCGGAAAATAGAAACTTCAGTAAGGATAGTGCAAGCCCTGTCAGCACGAAAACAATGAAAAAAAAGAATATTCTCCGCGTCAGTAAGAATTTTGGGATTAGCAGGTAAACACTTATATAGGCATATCCAAAAAAGAAGAGTGCATTGGTAAATACCATTAAATACCCCTTCCAAAAACTACCCGGATCTCCAGATCGTGAATATGCCACCCACGCAAATAGAAACACCATAGTAAAGAACAAAACCAGATGTCTGAATATCCTGCTGCGTAACTTCTGACTGAGCATAAGCTTATACATGCACTAAAAATAGCCTCCAAATGGTGAACTACCATCTCTAATCAATCTAGGTAAGTTAGTAACACAGCAAATGCGGTAATGCGGCTATAAACGCCTTTGACAGATGTAAATTTGTCATATACCGTAGTTTTCCTGCTTTTGACTGAAATATTTTAAGAAAAGCGTGTAAATTTGTTATGTTGATGTGAGATTGTAGGATTGTTTTCATGTTCTTTTCAGTTTTTACCCTAACTGAGTTGCAGATAACCATATTGGTTGTCGCTGACTTATAATCTTACAATGCATGAAAACAAGGTGTTTGATCGTAGACGATGAGCCGCTGGCCAGAGAGTTGATCCGTGGCCATGTACTGAAACTTGAGAATTTTGAGGTTGTTGATGAGTGCGACAATGCCATGAAAGCCATGGAGGCTCTGCGTAATCATAACATCGACCTCATGTTTCTTGACATTAAAATGCCCCAGATGACAGGGATCGATTTCCTGAAAACCCTGAAACGCCCCCCCAAAGTGATCATAACCACTGCCTACAGCCAGTATGCCCTGGATGGTTTCGAATTGGATGTGGTAGACTACCTGATGAAGCCGGTTACCTTCGAACGCTTCTTCAAATCGGTCAATAAATATTTCCAGTCGGGACATTCAGAAAATGTTGAACTGGAGGGTGGTAATGGTGTGAACCACGATGCCTTTATCTATGTCAAAGAAAACAAGAAGGTGATCAAAATCTATCTGAAAGAGATCCACTTTATCGAAGGCTTGAATGAATATATCAGGATCCACACTGATAACCGGCGGGTGGTAGTGAAAAGCAGTCTGCAGAGCATTGAAAACAAATTGCCTTCCGAGCAATTTATCAGAATCCACAAATCTTACATAATTTCCATCCCGAGAATCAGGGCCTTTAATGCTACCACCGTTGAGCTGGAAAATGCCAAACTGAGAATTGGCAGGAACTATAAAAACCAGGTCTTTAGCGCCCTTCACTACAAACAGGAAATATAAAATGAAAAGCTATTTTACATTGACTGGCCTCCTGCTTCTGCTTGGGCTGTCAACAATTGCAGCTGTGGAACCCCTCGTTTCTTCTTCGGGTTCCAGGGATGATGCTGTTCATGTAACTATTATCTATGACAACTACCAGGCGAACACGGACCTTGAAACCGATTGGGGCTTTGCCTGTCTTGTGGAATATCAGGGCAAGCAATTGCTCTTTGATGCAGGACGAGATCCTGAACTCTACAAAAAGAATGTAAGCCTGCTGGATATTCATATTAAAGAGATTCCCTCGCTGTTTATCTCCCATGAACATGGTGACCATACGGCTGGTATCCCCTGGATCATTGAGATCAATCCTTCAGTCCTTTGCTATTTGCCGGCATCCTATGCGGAACAATTAAAGGCCAGCGGATTACTTCCTCCAAACAGCAAGTCCGTAAAGAAACCAAGCCATCTCTATGGGCCGTTCTACTCCACCGGAGATGACTTTGTTGCCTTCAGGGAGCAGGGACTGGTAATAAAAACAGATTATGGTGGAGTACTTATTACTGGCTGTGGACATCCCGGGGTTGTGGCAATGGTGAGAGTTGCTGAAAAAGAACTGGGGATTAAGATTCATACGGTGATTGGCGGCTTGCATCTAATGAGCACTTCAGAAGAAGATGTGGAACTTATTGCAGCCAACTTGAAAGAGATGGGAGTCAAACAGATCTGTCCTACGCATTGTACCGGTGATAAATCCATTGCTGCAATTAAAGCCTCCTTTGGCGATGGCTACATCATGGGTGGCACCGGCAAGGAAATCATCATTCAATAAGCTGAAGGTGAAAAAGTTGAAAATGGATCTACCTTAAATGGAATGGTCTCCTCAAAATAATTTCCCAGTGCATCATACCCCCGAATGATTGCCTCATATTCGCCTTTGGTATCGGCGGTGGAAAAGTTGATGATTTTGTTCTCACCGGGTTTCAGTTCAACATGAGGGTTCCAGTACAAAGTGTTTCTAAGATCCGGAAGTCTTTGCTCCAATGGAAGAATGCTTTGCTTATCAGGACTATTTCGATTGAACATCTTATAATGAGCAAGTAATCCTGACTCTGGCAAATCGATAAAACCCAAATCATCATTTCTGGAGATAATATTGATGATCCCCCCAAAAGTGATATTGCCCCTGATATAGGGCGCTTCAACGATTTCTATCTGTTTTATGAGCCGTGGTGATACGGCCAGCACTGATTCCACTTTGCCTATGGCTACTCCATCGACCATAACCAGAGGAGGGAATATATCTAAATCAGGATGATCTCCCAAAACACGGAGTCTCACCCCACTGTTTAATTTCCTAATGGATACCTGTGGAGTCACTTCCGAAAAATACTCCTCCATGGTAGGTAGTTTAATGAAATCATCAAAGCGGATGACCGAAGTAGGATCACCGTAAAAAAAATCTCTGCCTGGTGGCGCCGTATCGCTTGATAGGCTAATTCCGGGGTAATACTGGATACCTATCTGCACATTGTCCGACATCTCCCGGATCAGCTCAAAATCCTCAGCATCCACATCCAGGGGATAGGTGGGCAACAGCAGGAATTCTTTGCAGAAATCCTGGTCAACGAAAAGCTTGATCGGATCCCGGGTATGATGACTGGCAGAAATAAACAGTTCATTCTCACCGTATTGATCGGGGAAAGCAAAATGGAACCTCCCTGCTGAATCCGTAAAATTACAGTAGAATTCCCGTTCATTCTCCATCATAGAGATATAGACTACCGCATAGGGTGCTGGTAAGCCAGACTGGGAGAATTCAACCTTTCCTGCCAGAGAAATACCTCTGGTTTCGGGAAGATGATTCATCCTTTCACTGCCAAGCTGGCTTGTACTGGCTAAGGATTCCCATTGTGCCTTCTGCATCCCTTTCCGAATCACAGAAACACAGCAATCCACTGAAAACATACTTTCATTTTTCTTTAGATTTAAGCTGACCGGCGATCTTGTTTCAACCTTAGCTGGTAAATTGCCCGTGATAAATCCCTCCGATTTTTGGTTTGGATGATTCACCATCCTTATCTTACTGAAGGTTGATGTAGTATCTACAGGGACCACGGTTCTGATATATGGATTCACAATCTCAACACTCAAATAGACGTAAGTTTCTGGTCCATTGTTTCTCATCCAACGGGTATAACCTTTCAGATAATAGATTCCGGAAGGTAGATTTTCAGGTACATGGATTGTACTTGAGACTCCAAGAGAATCCAATTCAAATTTCGCCCGGGCATACGAATACCCCTGAGGTGAAATTAGTTCCAGGTAGAACACACTGCTCCACTCCATCATCTTTATGGATTGTGGGCTTTGATTGAATACCCTGAAATTGATTTCCTCACCAACGATATACATACTCCTGTCGCTCACTATCCGATATGTCTCAATTCCAGAAGCACCCAGAACTTCAGCTCCTGCCTCTTGTGTCCACCCCTGACTGCAAATACAGAGCAGGATTATCATAAGTATTGTTCTCATCAAATAGATCTTAATTACTCTCATAATTTCCAAGTTTCACATTCCAGGCTACCGTAAATATGGGTACACCGATAACCGAAAATGAAAATCCTTTCAGGTAATTTTCATGCGGTTCAAAGAATATGGACTGTGGATTGTTCCTGCCCAAAACATTGAAAACGTTGATACTCCAGGTACTATGAAAGGGCTTGTTTGCTTTCAGGTTGCCTTCAATGACCAGGGAGGCATCAATCCTGAAATAATCAGGAACTCTGACCTGGTTCTTAGAATAGTAGTCTATATAGACATAATCATTGATATAGTAGAGGGAAGTCGGATAGGTAACCGGCCTTCCCGACATATAGACCAGATTGGATGATATAGTAAAGCGCCGGTTAATATGGTAACTCCCGATGATGTTTAGCACATGTGGTCTGTCAAAGTTGGAAGGATAAGGATCACCCCTGTTTATAGACTCCATTTCACTTTCTCCTTCAACCTGAACCCAGGACCGGGAATAGGCATAGTTGATCCAACCATCCAGTCTTCCCGAGGATTTCTGCAGCATAAATTCTATGCCATAGGCATTTTGAATACCCTGCAGTACGGAAATCTCCGTAAACGGGGAACTTATAAAACTGGCTCCGTCTCTGTATTCAACTATGTTATCTGTATGCTTGTAGTATAGCTCAACTGACCCTGACAATCCCAATTTCGGCCAAATATGGTAGACACCCGTGGTATATTGACTCCCGGTGGGAGGTACTATATGATAGTCTGATAGTTTCCACTGATCTGTAGGCGAAATGGTCACTGTATTGCTGAGCATAAACAGGTATTGCCTCATCTGACTGAATGAGAATTTAATGCTTGTGTTCTGTCCTGTTTTTATATTGACCGCAGCCCGGACCTCTGGTCCCGACTCAAAAGTGATGGGTTCATTCTTGCCATAATAAACCGTATCGGTAACTGTTCCCTCGGTCTTAGGCTGATCTTCCTCGTAGATACGCACCGCCTGGGGTCCCAGATTACTAAAGAAACTATACCTGAGTCCTGCATAAAGAGATAACCATGGAAGAATAGTAATATTGTCACTTGCAAAAACACTGCCCTCAACACCCTTCTCATATCCAAGATCAACAGGAATCCTTAATGATTCTTCCCCTTCAGGAAGAACAACTCCTCTATCCAGTGTATAATAAATCAGGCTTGCTCCATAATCGAGGTGATGATTCATAGCCGGTGCCCAGGAGAATTCGGCTATCACCTCGTTATGGTTCAGCTTATATCCATGCTTATATGCCTGTGAAATCAGCTGTTTCTCCGTATTTTCGAAAGTGTAAGAGGATGCTGTAGCTGTGAAAGTAGAAGAGAGCGCTGGTGAATAGGAGTGTTTCCAGACCATAGATCCTCCCCTGTTACCATATGAATATTCGCTCATATCTCCGTATGCAAAGTGGTCGGAACTCTGGTAATAAAAAGCACTTAAATCATTTTTTTCATTGAGAGTGTAAGCCAAAGAACCCGAAAAGTCATAAAAATTGGCACTACTCTCCCTTAGAACGGGATCTTCCATCCGTTTGAGCATCCAGTCTGAATAGGAGGTTCGTCCACTCACAAGAAAAGAGGCTACATCTTTGACTATAGGACCATCCACCGTAGCATGGGCGGAAACGGGACTTATGCCCGCATGGACTGTGAAGTTCTTCTGATTCCCCTTGCGCGTAATGATATTAAATACAGAGGAGAGTCTTCCTCCGTAATTGACAGGGACATTCCCCTTGTACACACTGAAATCCTGTATGATATCACTGTTAAAGGCAGAAAGGAACCCAAACATATGAGAGGTGTTGTATACGGGAACACGATTGATATAGAAAATATTCTGATCCGCACTTCCTCCACGCACATTGACCCCCACCGAAGCCTCTCCGCTACTGGTTATCCCCGGCAATAATTTGGAGATTTTAATCACATCATTCTCTCCCATAAAAAGGGGCATCTTTTTCACTGAGTTCATACTCAGTCGTTCCACACCCACATCGGTACTGTTGATATCCCGGTAATGATTCCCCACAATCTGAACCTCGTTCAGAGCAATCACCGTTGCTTGCATCTGAACCGTAAAATTGCCATCTGATAGCACATGTAGCTGACAATAGTAGGGCTTCATCCCAATAAAACTAAACTGTGCGTTGTACCTTCCGGGTTTCAGGGACATAAGCACCACCCCGTGTTGATCTGAGATGCTGCCCTTGCCCGTTTCTATAATCACCATGGTGGCCCCGATCACAGGTCCTCCGCTATCCATATCCCTGATCCGACCACTGATCCGGGCCACAGAACGGGAAGATCCATTTCCTGACTTACCTACAGTAATGGTCTGGACCATCTGCTCGGGCCGGGTAACTTCCAGGTAACTCTCTTCTGCCCCCTCCGATTGACCTGGTTCAGGAAGGAACTCAGGATTCCCGTTTGAACCGGTCAGATGGGAAAGATCGCTGCTGCTCCTTAGCACAGGAACAATCACCAGGCGGTTTGGAACATAATACCGCATATTCAATCCAGCAGTCTCAATGACTGCCCGCATGGCATCAAGGGCGTTTATGCTGTCTTCTGAAATACTTACCCTGATGTAAGCAACCCACTCGTCCTTGTAAAACAACTCTATACCGGTCTCCTTTTCAAAATATTCGGCAAATGTAGCAAACGCCGCCTCATGTAAATCCAGCGAAAGATAGGAAGAATGCTCTTGAGCTTGCAGGGTCAGAACACCCCCCATCAAACCTATCATCAATAAATTCCTAATTTTCATCCTGGCAGATTTGATTTATACTTTCCAGAAGTAATCCCATATCCGTATCGCTTTCTTTCCTGATCCTGATTCGGTTCTTTTTCATAAATGCTTTGATTTGCACACGTTCTTGCGCAGGGAAACAGTTCAGGAAGCCCCTCTTTCCTTTATATTGAGTCACCTGTCCGTCTGCCTTCAGATACGACTGCCTGATGGGATCCGAAAAGCTATATTGATTTTGTCCGACTTTTGAATCAACCGAGTATCTCTTTTTCCAGAAGTAGAAACAGGAGATTTCCCCTTCATAAATGACCTGCCCAAATCTTTCATCACTGCCTTCCTGAGGGTACTTCTTGAATAGTCTATCATCCAGGATAAATTGGTCCAACAGTTCGTCCCTAAGTATTATACTTCTCGATGCACCAGTCATGTCATTGAATTCCAATACAATAAGTTGCTTGTGTATGTCGTATTTAACACGCTGGTTCTCATACACCACACCATTAAGCTGTACTGATGCATCATCAGTCCCGGAGGAAGTTAAGAAAGGATTTCCAAGGGCTGCTCTATACGGATAGTGATACTTTTCGCCACTGATTAAAACCATATCAGGACCATATTTTTCTTCGGCATGATCGCTTATTTCAAGAAATGACTGGACAGAGGCTTCCTGCGACAGAAGGGGCTGATAGATAGTCACCAACAGGAGCACCACGCTTCCGACTATACCACTGAACTTGTGTTTTTGTATCATTGACATCATAGATGATATGGGCTGAATGGATCGCATCTTACCAGAAATCAGGTTTTATATGCGTACTTCCCTTATAATCCCTGCAGTCAACACAGTACTTATGTACTTCACCGAATGTCCTATATCCTTCCACTATTTCAAGTGCCATATATACTGGCAGGTAAGCTAGAGGAAAATAGGATAAGAATTTAGGGTATTCTCCTGGTTTACAATAGTTTAAGTCTTTTTGAATCTTCAGGCCAGGTACATCTTCAATGAATACTCTTCGCTCAGTTACTCCCGAAACGGAGAAAAATCCAATAACCAGTTCATTCTCTTCATCCACGTTGCAGATATTGCCAGGTGAAAGCGAGGGCTGCGAATCAAAAAGAGAACCACCAGACTGTGTATTTTTTGCCTGCTCCTGCCAATAATGGAAAGCCGATTGGCTCAATGCCATTTGCTCAACCAGGAGGCTGTATCTTATATTCAGCCTGCGTGTTTCTGTATTAACATAATTTAATGGCATCTTCTTGTAGATCTCTCCTTCCACATGCCCAAGATCAAGCGTGAAGATCTCCGGGATACCAAGGGTGATCCAGCAGTTACGCCATGAGCTG
>QMPQ01000093.1 GCA_003648635.1 Bacteroidota bacterium
ATATTCTCCAAAGATGGGCCAAAAAATAGAAGAAAGTGTATTTAAGGCAGACCGTATGTTATCTGTTTTCAGGCCTTCCTTATAGTAAAGAAGAAACTCAATGGGGTAACTTCCATTTGCAAATATTGTATCTATCTGAGAGATATTTATTTTCATGGCATTAATCTTCAGGTTCTAAAAATAATAAACCAAAGACTAATATGGGTATATAGGTAATAATTTACACCCTCACCCCAACTACTAATAGATCATCCACTTGAGAATTGTCCCCCATCCAGTCTGATAGTGTAGTCTCCAGGATGTCTTTCTGATCATGCATAGCTTGATCATGAATTTCTAAAAGAAGGTTTTTGAAGTTCTTGCTTAAAAATTTCTTTTCCTCCTTCCCTCCTTTCTGATCAACAAATCCATCAGAAAACATATAGAAGGTATCGCCCATCTCAAGCTGTATATCATGATTGACAAATGATATATCCTTGCCCTGATAGTAACCCAGGGGCATCCGGTCAGCTTTTATCTCCTTTAATTCAGGCTTTCCTTCCACATCTTGAATCAAGTATAATGGATTATTTGCACCTGCATACTGCATCTTCATACTTTTTAAATCCAATACACATAATGCCATATCAATGCCATCCTTAGATTCGTCCCGTAGCCCATGTTGTCTCAGGGAAGACTTTATCTGTTTTCTTAGCTCGTTTAAAATCTGGTTTGCCTGTATTATTTCCCTCCTTAGCACTATTTCATTCAAATAGCTCATGCCAAGCATGCTCATAAACGCACCCGGCACACCGTGACCAGTACAATCGGCAGCTACCAGCACGATATACTGGTTCACCTGCTTAATCCAATAAAAATCCCCACTTACAATATCCCTAGGTTTGTAAAGAATAAAACTCTCATTTAATAGTTCAGAAAAATATGTTTCGGGAGGAAGCATGGCCGATTGTATCCGCTGAGCATAATTGATGCTCTCTACGATCTCATTCTTTTGGAAGACTACCAGGTCGCGGTGCGATTCAAGCAGGTCCCGCTGTGCTTCAACCTCGTCCCGTTGCGCTTCAATCTCATCCTTCTGATCATTAATCTTAACATTGGTAAGCTTGATGAAAATGTAGCGTCTGTATAATCCTATGGCGAGTAGAATAATTAATACTGAAGCCACCGCTACCAATATGTTAATGACTCGTTGATTTTTTCGTTTCTGGGTAAGCAGATCTACTTCAATCTGCTTTTGACTTACCTCAAAATCGGTTCTCAAATCCGCCATTTGTTGGATCGCTTCGATGTTTTTAAGGCTGTCCCTGTATAGGATGTGATTCCTGTAATAATTGTAAGCTTCATTCAGATTGCCAGCTTGCTCATGAAGCTTCGAAAGCTGAAGGTATGCATCCCCGATCTGCTCCTTCAGGCCGTAGGCGGTTGCCAGCTCCAAACTTCTATTGGTATAACTAAGCGCAGCAGCAAAATCATTCTGCTTTAAATAGATATCAGACATAATGGTCAGATAGACCGATATGGGGTAATAATCTTCCTGTTCTTCCAGGATGGCGATGGCCTCACTAATATTTTTCTCGGCCAGCTTATCTTTTCCTTGCTTGGCATAAATCATGCCTACATTGCCCAGATTATAGGCCGTGCCAGTTAAATAATCCAATTCCTTGAAGATGGGACCTGACTCTTCAAAATATCGCAAAGCATCATCATACCTCCCCATGTTATAATAAGTATCTCCTGCGTTTATCAAAGCGGATGCTAAGGAAATTGAATCATCTGTGTCTCGTAATATTTGTATCGATTTATTATAGAATAGCTCGGAATTGGTATAATTTTCCATGATGGCATAAACGTCCGCGATAGAGGTGTAGATTACACCTTCATCTTCTAAATTTTTTGAGTCAACCGCTATATTGGCCGCCATAAAATAAATCTCTAATGCCAGATCTAATTCTCCGATCATTTTGTAGTATCCTCCTTTATGAAGGTGTCCACTAAAAAGATAATTACTGTTATTTTCAAGTTCAGCAAGTTGTATCAGCTCTTCAGAGTATTCTAATGATAATTCCCTGTCATTCAGCTCATTGAACGCTAAATCATTCAACAACTCTAACTTATCCTCACCCTCCAGCTTATCTTCCTGATAGATCAGGGCCAGGCTATCTGCGACCCTCTGATCCTGGCCAGCAACATGATGGAGACTAAAACATAAAAAGCATATAAACAGAAAATAAGCCTTTCTGCGCTTTAGTTCCTGACAGAATTGGGATAGCTTACCAGGGTATTCGTGCATAAGGATGGCTCTCAGTTTACAATCCAACTGACCAGTTTTTCATTACCGGGTTTTGTCCTGGGCGAGAAATGTCCCACCAGTTGTCCCTCTTCATCGATCATATATTTCTGAAAATTCCAGGAAACTTTGCTGTTCTCCAGTCCATTATCGCTTTTTGATGTCAACCATTTATATAGCGGATGCTGGTCGTCTCCCTTTACCGAGACCTTGCTCATCATCGGGAAACTTACCCCATAATTTATACTGCAGAATTCTGCTATCTCTTCATTTGAACCTGGTTCCTGTCTTAAAAAATTATTTGCAGGAAATCCTATGATTACAAAATCATCATCCCCATATTTTTCATAAAGTTCCTGCAAGCCTTCATACTGTGGTGTAAATCCGCATTTGGATGCAGTATTCACTACAAGCACCTTTTTTCCTTTCAGCTGTGAAAGGGGATAATCCTTCCCATTTATATCTTCTACTGTAAAGTCGTAAAAAGTAGTCTGTGCATTTACTGTCACCATCACAAAGATTAAAAGTCCGGTTAATAATATAATTCTATTCATCTTAGTATGCATAAATCATAAGCTTGTCTTTTAAACAAGCAACTAAAATAAAGGTTCGAGACTGGACATTCCGGGATATATAACAATGAACGGACAAATCGGGTCAATCATAGTCGTTCACTGCCTTTAGAAGTGCATAGGTGAACGATGCACTGCAGTTGGCATATTACATTTTACAGGGACTTCCTTTTTTGTAACTTGATTCAGCACAAATCCATAAACTATGAAATTACATCGCGCTTTAATAACTGCCATCCTGGTCATATTAATCACTTCAGTGCATGGACAGGCCGGGGAGCAAACCTACCGGCTAAGGGCAACAAAAATTAATTCCACCATCCTCGAGGAAACCCGATACATAAGTATTTACCTACCTGCAAATTATATGCATTCGGAATCAAAATACCCGGTGCTATACCTCTTGGACGGCGGCGCCCACCTGCAACATGCAAGCGGGGCAGCCGATTACCTCTCAGCGCGGATGCTCATTCCTGATATCATCGTGGTGGCCATACACAATATTGACCGATCCAGGGATTTTTCTCCGGTTCATGTGGATAATATCCCTACCTCGGGCGGGGCAAAGAAATTTCTGGGATTCCTGTCCGAAGAGCTGGTCCCCTACCTGGATGAGAATTACCGGACCGCAGGATTCAATATACTGCTGGGACACTCTTTTGGTGGAACTTTTATTGGCTATACGCTACTTGCCAAACCCAAACTCTTCGATGCCTACCTGGCAGTGAGTCCCGCCATGATGTATGCTGACAATTATGTGGTTAACGAGGCATCGGCAAAACTGAAACCATTCAAGGATACAAAATACTTTTATATGACCGTGGGCAATGAAGACCGGTATTTCGAAGCACTTGAAGAATACGCTTCCATCATGAAGGAGAAGGCCGGAGAGAGTGTGGAATTCAAATATGTGAAGATGCTGGAGGAGGACCATGGCACTACTCCTTATATTACCGTTTTCAGTGGCCTGAAATTTATCTTCGCCGGATGGCAATTGCCCCGCGAACTGCTGCAGGAAGATCTGGAGACTATTGACAGTCATTACATACAGATCTCGCTTAGATACGGAATCGAGGTACAGACCCCTGAACTCGTAATTAATGCCCTGGGATACAGATACCTGCAGGCCGAGGATAAGGATAAGGCCATTGCTACCTTTAAGACAAACGTGGAACGATACCCAGGGTCAGCCAATGTGTATGACAGCCTGGGTGAAGCCTTTGAAAATAATGGGGAACTTGAACAGGCCGCAAATAGCTATCATAAAGCAGTCAGCCTCGGCGAGAAGAACGGCGATGTCAATTTGCCTGTATACAAAACCAACCTGGAGCGGGTAAGCAAGAAGTAAAAAAACAAAGAAAGATTGGCACTATGCCGATAAGCTGAAGGCAGAATCTGCATGGCCTCCTTTTTGTTTTCATTCCCTGCAACAAGCCAGGCTTTATACTCCCCGTCGTGGAATCCCCAATCCGCGTGTGTTACAAAATGAGACATACAAATGTTAAATAATCCCTTTGGATGTCAGGATTTTGCAGCTTTCCCGACAACCTATCCAAAGAAACATTATGGAGGAGCTTAGGTATATTCCAAATATTCCTGATACTGATAAAAAGCGAATTGTTGTTGTTGGAAGCGGATTTGCGGGATTAAAGTTTGTTCGAAGCATGTTGAGAAAGAATTTTCAAATCGTCTTGCTTGATAAAAACAATTTCCACCAGTTTCAGCCCCTTTTATACCAGGTAGCCACTGCAGGTCTGGAACCAAGCGCTATTTCATTTCCTTTGAGAAAAATTCTTCAAAATGAGCAGCATATTCATTTTCGAATCGCTGATGTGCAAGCAGTGAAATCTGAGCTAAAAGAGATTGAAACCGATATAGGAACCTTAAAATACGATTACCTCGTACTGGCCATGGGCGCAAGCACTAACTTTTATGGTCAGAAAAAGATTGAGCAAACTGCCCTATCTATGAAATCCGCAGCAGATGCCATTCTGATAAGGAATACCATCCTTGAAAATTTCGAACTAGCACTGTTGCAGGATACACCGGAAAAAGCTGCAAAATATCTAAATATTGTTCTGGTTGGAGGAGGCCCAACAGGAGTAGAGCTAGCCGGAGCAGTTGCTGAGATGAAGAAGTATATCTTCCCAAAAGACTATCCAGAACTTGACATGTCAAAGATGCGCATAGTATTATACCAGGGATCGGGCTCTCTACTGGCCGGTATGTCCTCTAAGGCCTCGGCTCGCGCAACCCGATACCTTAAAAACCTGGGGGTTGAAGTGAACCTGGATACCAGGGTACTTGATTATGACGGTGGGTGTCTCAAATTATCGGATGGCACTACCATATCCTCGAAGACCGTGATCTGGGCTGCAGGGGTAATTGCAAATCAAATTGATGGTATTTCCGTAAGCAGCATGAATCCACAACAAAGGATAATGGTAGACAGGCAGAACAGGGCCTATGGGTATCATGATATCTTTGCCATCGGGGATCTCAGTTTGATGAAGACCCCAAAATATCCTCATGGTCACCCTCAGGTGGCCCAGGTGGCCATTCAACAGGCTAAAACACTTGCCGGCAATTTAATAAGGATCAAGCGAAATGCTTCTCTGAAATCTAAAGACTTTGAATACAGGGATAAAGGTTCCCTGGCTACCATTGGCCGTAACCTGGCAGTTGCTGACCTGCCATTTGTGAAATTGAGTGGATTCCTGGCCTGGATCTTATGGTCGTTTGTACATCTCTTTATGATCGTGGGAGTAAAAAACAGGATCTTAATCTTCATGAACTGGTCCTGGAACTACTTTACATATGACCAATCCCTGAGGTTGCTCATCAGGCATAAACCATCGATTATAAATCGATCGGGCAGCGATCCCTTCTGTGAAATCAAGCTGGATGAAATCAACACCGAGGTAGATGTAGAAAGCGTTTAAGCATACTTTGGATAAAGTTTTAATACCATTTTCTCTCCCCCATGCTCACCATCTATACCAGGAAGGTCAGGGAAATAATGTTGCAGATTCCGCATAGAACTTAAGTATATGTGTAATTTTTCACACTATATGCATTTAAAATGTGATTTGTTTGATTTTCTCTAACATCTGACTATTTTTACAGATAAATGCATATAATGTGATTTTTTACACGAATTCGGTTAACAAAATGTGATTTATGGAAATTGAAAGAACAGCAGAGCAGCACCTGCTGAATTGGAAGTCATCTGCACGAAGAAAGCCCATGCTTCTTCGTGGAGCAAGACAAGTGGGAAAGACCTGGTTACTCCGGCATTTCGGTAATACTCGCTACGATCAACTCGCCTACTTCAACTTTGATGAACAACCAGAACTACGACAATTCTTCGCTGAAACTAAGGATGTCAGAAGAATTCTCAGAAATTTATCCCTTGTTCATGGCAGAGAAATATCTCCCAACAAGACTTTAATCATTTTTGATGAGATCCAGGAATGCAAAGAAGCCCTTGCATCCTTGAAATATTTTAACGAAAACGCTCCGGACTACCATGTAGCCTCGGCTGGATCCTTGCTTGGTGTAGCCATATCCGATGGGCGAACATTTCCAGTAGGGAAGGTCGATTTTATTGACCTGCATCCCCTCTCATTCCTGGAGTTTCTTTCTGCATCCGACCCGCAAATGCTTGACTATCTGTATACTATCAATAAACCCAATCCCATCCCGGATATCTTCTTCAGCCAGTTACTGGATTACTACAAGAGTTATTTCATTTCTGGTGGCATGCCGGAAGCAGTGGTAGGGCTTCTTGAAGATAAGGAGGTGGAGAGCGTGCAGAAAATCCTCCAAAACATCCTGAACGCTTATGCGCTGGATTTTTCTAAACACATCGGGAAGCCGGATATTCTTAAGGTAGGCTACGTATGGGATTCAATTCCCTCTCAGCTTGCCAGGGAAAATAAAAAATTCCTTTACCAGGCAGTAAAAAAGGGTGCGCGGGCCCGGGAATACGAAAATGCCATTGAATGGCTTAGCAGAGCAGGACTTGTGTACAAAATTCATCGGGCCTCTGCACCAAGACTCCCCTTGTCTTCCTACCAGGATTTATCAGCGTTTAAGCTATATATGATCGATGTGGGACTGTTGCGACGATTTTCCCGGCTGTCCCCCTATGCGATTGCTGAAGGCAACAGACTTTTTACAGAGTTTAAAGGAGCTTTGAGTGAAAATTACATATTGCAGAGTCTCCTACCTCAGTTTGAAGGCATGCCTGCCTACTGGACATCCGGGAACAGGGCTGAAGTGGACTATCTCATCCAATACGAAAATACAATCATTCCAATTGAAGTAAAGTCTGGTGAAAATGTAAGAGGGCGTAGCCTGACTGAGTATCAAAAACAATATCAAGCTCCACTACGAATCAGATACTCCCTGAGGAACCTGGAATTCCGTAAAGGTCTGCTGAACATTCCCATGTTCATGGCCGATCTGACCAGTCGTCTTATTCATCTTTAAGGGGAATAAGCTGAATTAGTCAAGACTCAAGCTGACCAGTATTATTAACTCTTGAACCTTTAAGTGGATCCTTGCTCTTTAATCATAATTGTACCTCAATCAGATGTGTACACGATATTTACCAATCAGATTATATTTCACAGCTAATCCAAAATAAATGCCCAACACCTGGTTTCATTTCAAGCAGTTCACCATACAACAGGAACATGCCGCCATGAAAGTGGGCACCGACGGTGTTCTTCTTGGCGCATGGGCATCGGTTCCCGGACCTCAAAGCAGAGTTCTGGATGTTGGATGCGGAACCGGGCTGATTGCCCTTATGCTGGCCCAGCGAACAGAGTATGTAATGGTGGATGCCCTGGAAATAGACCCTTCATCTGCCAGGCAGGCCTTAGAAAATTTCCAGAATTCACCCTGGAAAGAAAGAGTACATTGCATACAATCCTCTTTCCAGGATTATTCTTCTCAATGCAAGAGCCGGTATGACCTGATTATTTGCAATCCGCCATTTTTCTCTGATTCTTCAAAAACACCTTCCAAAGAGCTTAACCTCGCGAGGCACGACGACAGCCTGAGCCTGGAGGATTTGTTCAGAGGCTCCATTTCGCTGATGAAAAATACGGCCATCATCAGCCTGATCCTGCCGTTTCAAAAAGAAGCGCAAGCCATGGATCTGATCACTGAGCATAAGTTGTACTGTAATCGGCTTACCAGGGTTATACCAGCACCGGGGAAATCAACTAAGCGGGTATTACTGGAGTGTTCTTATAATCCGGACAAAGCCATCGAAGATGACCTGACTATCGAGACTGAAATGAGACATGTGTATTCCGAGAAGTTCAAAAGCCTGGTTGATGAATTCTATTTAGGGCAATAATGAAAGATCCGCACAAACCAGACGCTCATCATTCCTGATAAAAACATGCCTGTTGGCAAAGGCAGGATGCGACCAGGTGACGCCCCTGCCCAGTTGTTTCCTGGTGGGTTCAATCAATTTTGCCCGGCTAATCTCCTTAAATCCTTCAGGTGATAATTCAGTGATGAGGAGCTCGCCATGCTCATTGAACATCCAGATTTTATCACTTTGCCGGATAAAATGGATGTTGGCCCAGCGGTCAGGATTAACAGCGGTCAGGTCTTCCCATACACGATCGCCTGTTGAGAGTTCCAGACATCTTAACTCTCCGTAACTATCTACCCCGTATATAAAATCATCGAGGATTACGGGGGTATTCATTACGCAGTGCAGGGCATCGGTTTCCCGTTCACTTTCGCCCGAGCGCTGCCATACTTTTTCTGCAGAGGTGTAATCGTCTCCCAGCTTAACCAGTAAGGACCCACTGTAGAAAGCGCTTACAAAAATATGGTCATCGTAAAGCACCGGGGTTGCAATACTCATCCCACTACCGGTGGTCCAGGGGAAGCGCCAGTATATTTCACCGGTCTCAGGATCAAGACCCGACAGGCTGTGCTCCGTCCAGTTCACCACCACCCTGATGCCGTTCTTTTCGATGATGATCGGAGCGGAATAACCTGCCCGGTCGTCCAGGCTGCGCCAGATCTCTTTCCCTGTATCCTTGTTGAAAGCGACCACACAGGCATTATTGTTACCACTGACCTGGACAATGATCTTTTCTTCAACCACCAGGGGTGTGGATGCAATGCCCCAGATGGGCATGTTGATCTCATATTCGCTGTTAAGGTCCTTTTGCCACAACACGCTACCTGTACCGGCATCAAAGCAGAACAGGTGTCCCATGGTGCCAAGCGAATAAGCTTTTCCCTCGCTAATTACAACAGAAGCCCTGGGGCCGGCCGGATAGCCCACAGCTTCGTAAGTACAATCATATTGATGCGCCCAGATCTGTTCACCGGTCAGTTCATTAAAGCAGAGTACCCGCTCAGCCTGTGAAGGTCGCTCGAGCCGATCCGTAACATAGACCTTCCCTTTGGATACCGTGGGGCCGGAATATCCCGGGCCGATGGGCACCGACCATTTTAATTCGATGACATCCGAATCAAACTTCTCTACAATGCCAGATTCCTTCCAGACCCCATCCCGGTTCTCTCCACGCCAGTCAGGCCAGTCCTGTGTCTGGCAACTCAGATGGATGATCCCTACTATTACAAAGAGAAGAATTCTATGCATATCCTGTTTTCTTGCAAGATAACAATAGAGATTAAACAGTTAAATACTCAGTCTTTCAAATCTTGATTCAACAACATTGATATATCTCTCCTTCATTTCATCAGACAGGAAGGAATTACTAATTTCTTCAATCCAACCAGGTAAGGCATCGCAGATGTTTTGTACCGTATTAGTGATGACTTTGTCATTTAATATTCATATTGCTTTTCGCATTATTTTACCTCTATAGCGGTATTATTTCACTAAAAGCATGTTCTTCGCAATAGAATTAACGAAAATTACTGCTGTGGCGGTAAAATATAGATTGGAATACCGGTGTTTACAAGATTCGGAATTTACACCCCTACTGGAAATACCTATTAACAAGCAATCTTGAGAGAGGGTAGAAAGAATATGCAAGAAAAGTGTTAACTTAAATGCATACATCTATCATACTCATTGCAGTTGGAAGGAGGAAATAATATGGAAAAAATATTGATTGCATTGGACTATGATCCAACTGCACAAAAAGTGGCGGAATCAGGTTTTGCGCTGGCAAAATCTTTAAATGCTGAAGTGACCCTATTGCATGTAATAAAAGACCCGGGGTTTTACACTAAAGCTGGATATTCTCCAATAGTGGGCTATACCGGCTTCGTGGACGTGAGTCCGACCGTACTTGAGAGTGTTGACGGACTAAAGAATGTATCTCTTGAATATCTCGACACAATAAGAGAACACCTGGGTGATAAGGCAATACAAACGCTGGTAAAAGAAGGTGACTTTGCAGAAACAATTCTTAAATGCGCAGAAGAATTGCTTTCAGATATCATTGTCATTGGTTCACACAGTCAGAAATGGCTGGAGAACATACTCATGGGGAGTGTTACTGAAAACGTAATGAATCATAGTTCAATTCCACTTTTCATTGTTCCAACCAGAAAGAAGAGTTAAGAAATAAGACAAACCTGGAATCATCAAAACCAATACATGTGGATTACAATAATATTAGAATAAAACTCGAACAGGAAATTGGCAAAAATCTTTGGGAAATACTTGAAGGTGATGTAATCAGTAAAATCCAGAAGGAGGCCAAGGTCGAAAAATCGGGGAATTACTATAAATACCTGCTCGAGGGACATAGTTTTAAACTTGGCCAGGATCTACTTCCCGAGCTTTATAAACCATTTAAGGATGTTTGTGAAGCCCTGAACTTCACTGAACCAATTGAATTCTATATTTCGAATGCCCCTGATTTTAATGCCTCCGCTTCTTCAAGTCAGGAGGAGGGCGAACCCCACCTGGTCAATTTAAACTCCGGTTTAGTAAATGCCCTGGATGAAGATGAATTAAGATTTGTGATTGGCCATGAGCTGGGACATATTATCAGTAAAAATATTGATATAAAAGGGGTCATAGATTTCGTTTTTCCAGGTTATCAGCGTATTCCGCTTATCCTATACAATAAGATATCTCTCTGGGACAAACTCTCAGAGCTGACCGCCGATCGCTATGGATTAATTGCCTGTGGAGATCCGAATAAGTGTGTGTCTGCTTTTTTTAAGATGTCCTCAGGACTGAGTTTAAACAGGTTCAATCTCAACTTCGCGACCTTCCTTGAAGAAAATGAGAAACTACTCGAATCCTTCAAAAAGGAGAATACAATAAATGTAGCTTCGCATCCCATGAATCCCATAAGGATTAAAGCGCTGGAGTACTTCGCGCAGTCCACAGCATATAAATCCATTCTGGGAAAAAAATCCATTGAATCAGATCCCACACTGACTTCCAATATGGAAGAACTCACCAACCTGCTTCTTGTAATCAGGAATTCAGAATTAGACCAGCACAGAAGTTTGTTCATCGCTTCAGCTGGATTGGTGATGGCAGGAATAGATGAACAAATGAAGAAGGAAGAGTATGAAACCATCATACACCAACTGGCCAATTTTTTGATTTTCCCAGAGCAATTACTGCAGGGCATTATTGATCAAAAGTCCCAGAATGATGTTTTCCTGCAAGCGGCATCTACAATTATGCAGTTCAATCCTGCCGAACGTGATCCCATGTTCGAATTTCTCACCAGCGTTGCCCTATCGGATAATCAGTTATTTACCAAGGAAATAGAATTTCTGTATGAAGTGGGTGCGAATCTTTTCAAGTATTCACCAAAAGAGATTGCCCAGAAAATAAGCCACGTAATACGGGGGAATTTTATTCCTAAATTATATTAAGCGAATAAAGAGAATGCCCGGACTTTGACATGATTGCAAAAACCAGGCATGGTGAGTCATTCGAAATATCCATTTATTACCTTATCAATTAATTTGAATCCATTATCTCCATTTGTAAATACAATAATGCCTCGTTTAGATTCTGGTAGAAGTACAACTTTTGTAGCAACTCCTGCATCACTGCCAGTATGCATTATTGCATATTCTCCATCATAGAAATCTTTCACAATATACCATCCCAGGCCAAAGCCTCCATTTTCATCAGCTATTGCTTGAAGTCGGAGCATATCTTTATGTACTTCTTCTGATAATCCGGTTCCCTTCATCACATTTATAGCAAATAATCCGTAGTCTTCAATGGTAGTAAGAACATCATCTGAAGCACAGGCATCTTCTGTTCTTTTCCATAAATTATAGGGTTCACCTTTTTCATTGTGTTCTTCTGCATACCTCAATTTATGCATATCTGCATACCTACAGCAGGAATATTATACTTTATTAAATATTCTTTTATACTATCAGTACAAAACTGCTCAGTCGGAGTTTCTTGTTGTGCAAACAAACCATTTTTAGCTACGACTAATACAAGTAATAATATAATAGTCCTATTTCTTCTTTTCATAATTTCTTTGTTTTCTTTGTTCAAGGACGTCGAAGAAATCAGGGTGTTACACCTCCTCTTCGTCCAGTGCAAATCCAGGCGCTAATGAGAACCCAAAAACGGAACATATCGAACATGGAATATCGGATTAGGATGAGCACCTGATACCGACAGCAAAGAGGCCCTGACAAATCCTGCCAGGGCCTTGAAAAAAAGTTAGTCCGTAAAGACTTTACAGGGTGTAACCCTCGCGGTATTCCCTGTGAAAGAACTTCTCGGCTTCAGGATCGTTCACAAAAAACTGTTTCGCCGGATCCCATTCAACCGGGCGGCCAATTTCGTGAGCAATATTTCCAAGGATGCAGGTTACCACGGTACGCTGACCTGTTTCCACATTTGCGATCGGCTCTTCCCTGGATTTCATACAATCGATGAAATTCAACAGGTGGGTGGGAGCAGATTCATATTTCATCGCGTCTTCGCTTTCCCCATATCCTTCAGGAAAGAGGGATTCTTCAGAGGCTGCATACCTACCCCTGGATACTTCAATCCAGCCGTCGCTTCCCCAGAACTTGATTCCACGGGTCGATCCCTCATCCCAGGCTTCATTGGTCATGATCACACCGGTATCATACACATAGGTCAGAAATTCGTGATCTTCATACCCGGCCGGGATCACCTTCACCGGTCCGCTCCCGTTTTTGCCGGCACCCCACTGACCGATGTCAAAATTATGGGCGCCCCAGTCGCAGGTAAATCCGCCGCCGGTTTCCTTGAAGTACCTCCATTCTGCCCAGAACGTTTCATTCTCTGGTGGATCAATGGAAATGGGCGGATTCAGCCTCGAATTGTAATGTACATATGGCATGGGGCCTAACCAGGTCTCCCAGTCAAGATCAGCAGGAATGGGTTCCTCCGGAAGATTATAGGGTGCAGGAGGTGGCCCAACATACGCATTGATGTTTTTCAAGTCGCCAATGGCGCCAGCCCAAACCTTCTCCACAGCCGTCTGGAAATTGATATCGGAACGCTGCTGACTTCCCACTGCCAGGAGCACCTTATTTTCCCTGACAGCTTTCACAAGCGCCAGACTTTCCTTGATGGTGAAAGTAATGGGCTTCTCCAGATAGATGTCCTTCCCAGCCTTGCAGGCGTCAATAGCCATGATGGCATGCCAGTGATCGGGTGTAGCAATGATGACCCCGTCGATATCATCCCTGTCTAGAATCTCACGGTAATCAGAATAGGTGCTTACATCCACCTTCATCTCTTTTTCCGTATAATATTCATCCAGGAATTTCTTGAAGCGTTCGCGTTTAATACCATAAACGTCTGCTCCGGCCACCACTTCGACTCCCGAAACCCGGCTGAATCCTTTCATCAGGTTCATCGCTTGTTGGCCCAGGCCGATGATCCCTAATCGTATGGTGTCGCTTGGGGCGACAACTTTACAACTACTGGCAAGTGGCAGGATCGCCAATCCGCCTGCACCGATAATTGACTGTCTTAGAAATGTACGTCTTGTGGAGTTTTTCATAATAGGATTTGATATTTAGTTGGTTTGATAGGTTCTGGGAAACAGCTCCGAATATATAAAATACTCTGATGCCATTGTTTATTTATTGTTAACTCCCCGGATAAAATGGTCAGTGCATTTTTTAATATCAAAATGATAGCCACCTTCCAGCACAGCAAAAATGCGATCAAAGGATTGACGGAGTTTTTTTCCGCAAGCGTAATAACCATCCAGGGTATAATTCAAACCCAGCAGCCTGTCGTCCACATACCCATCAAATCCGGCTGAGATTCCAACAACATCAGCTTGGAATTCCCTGGCCCTTTGGATGGCGGCATCTACTGCTTCCAGCATTTCACTATCTCCTGAACCTGCAGGCAGGGGAAAATTCATTGTATATCCTAAGCCGTCTCCTGCCCCGGTCTCATTCTGTATTCCTGTACCCGGATAAGCATATTGCTGATGTATCGAACAGAAAAGGACCTTATCGGAATGATAGAAAATCTCCTGTGTTCCATCCCCATGATGGCCATCAATATCAAGGATAAAGATCTTTTTTCCTTCATGGACCAGCTTCTGAGCTGCAATAGCAATATTATTAAACAGGCAGAAGCCATCAGCTCTTTCTGCTTTGGCGTGGTGACCCGGAGGACGAACTACCGCAAAATCATTCCCTTCCGCAGCCATTACAGCCAGGCCCACCGCCGAACAGGCTGCCTGATAACTTTCAGGCGAGAGAGATACTTCCGCCAGGTCCTGGTGATTCATGCAAGCTTCACGCACCATTCTCAGATAAGACTCGCTGTGGACCAGGGTGATAAACTCCTCTCCGTTGCTGTCAACCTCGTCAACAGAAGAGCTAAATCCTTCAATCCTGTAACTGCCTTCAACAAAACTGTCGCTGTTATGCTGCAAGAACTTGCTGTTAAATAGTATTTTCATTCACAGATTGATTCTATCCAAAGGTCCGAAGAAATTAAATCCCGGTCAAGGATATTGAAGCCAAATACCGGGCGGAGCATGAACGGATTAAGAAGTGGCTTGAAGAAAATGATATGTTGTAGTCAACGCTTCTGGTTTTTCCAGGCTACTCCCCCACCACTTCAAAAGTCTTCTCCAGGATGTTTCCATTTGAATCGACCAGGGTAAGGATATGTATACCTTCAGGGGCCAGGAATTCAAGCTGGTGGAT
>QMPQ01000094.1 GCA_003648635.1 Bacteroidota bacterium
AGATAATCCGGCCCCGGTGCCAGCAGGAGCATTAGAACCGAAACCAGTAGTAAAAACAGTTCGGAAGCCGAGGCCAGCCACTAAAAGAATTCCTGCATCTAAACCAACACCAAAGCCAAGACCTTCTGCTGGGCAGGCTGATCATAGTTCAAATTACAAGGTGTTTGAAGCCATTGCAAAAGTCAGAGCCATCAAAAACAGGGATGAATTATTGGTATTTATCAAGGGCGAGAAGAGAGTAACCATTACCAAAGTAATACCTGCAGCACTGAATAAATTGAAACAATAGAGCCGAGGGCTCTATTGCTTCTCGTAGATTTATCGTTTGCGCCTGTAAGAATCCTGCACCAGGGCATCCAGGTAGAGTACCGACTCCACGTGCTCAAATTCCATCTCCCTGGGAAGCTCACCGAATAAAGGAGTGCCACCCCCCAGCAGTATGGGAATGGTCGTGATAATGAGCTCATCAATAAGGTCTTCCTTCAGGAAGTTCTGAACCGTTACACCGCCATCAATATAGAGTTGCCTATATCCTTTCTTATGGATCTGTTCAAGAATATCCGAAAGAGAGCCCTTAACAATCTCTGCTTTATCTTTATAATCTTCCGGCAGGGATTCCAATGAAAAGCTCAGCACAAAGACAGGAATTTTATAAGGCCATTCTATGTCGAAACTGCATACAGTTTCAAAGGTTGTACGTCCCATCACGATGGCATCTACGCTTTTGATGAACTTTTCGTAGCCCATATCCTGGTGGTCGGGGTTTGGAGTGGTATTTAACCAGTCCAATCCCCCGTTCTTATCTGCAATATATCCATCCAGGCTCCTGGCAATAAAAACTATATTTCTACTTTGCATGCCTCAATTTACATAAATCGGTTCAACCTGCGTAGCCTTCTGTTTTGGAAGTGGACCATTATAGGGCTTCAGTTTTAGAAAAGCGCCGTATTCTTCCTGACCATCAGTATAGCCATGGGCAAAGATCTTCTCGATTTCATCCGATGTCTTTGGATCGTTGGCATATTTTCTAATGAATTTCTGCAACTCATCGGTGGTTGCAGTCAGTAATTGCCTGTCATAAACATCGTACATTTCCACGGTTTCGTGTTTGATCCGGATGCGGTTCTGTTCAAATAGTTCATTGAGCCACTCATCGCCATACCAGTACAGAAGAATGGAGTCTTTACAATACTGTACCCTTGCCAGAGTATGAACCGGAACGTGATGAAAGGAGGTCATGTCGGAAGTGAAATGATCTTCATTGGGGTCGGGTATGAAATCCACATAATTCACACCATTCAGTTGAAACAGAGTGCCTGTCAGGATTGAGCTTCTCTCTTCATCCTCGTAATAGGTAATCACATAGGAGCCGTCATGAACTTCAGGTTTCATAAAGCCCTCAGATACCATATTGGGAAGGATGGTCCAGATGCAGGAATCCACATCCATCCAGTATCCATTCATTACAGGGTCATAAATCTTATCCTCTGATTTGTAAAAAGGGTGGAGCGAGCTGACCAGGCAGCTGCTCATGGCAGTCAGGGCCACTATCAGTATGATCAATTTTGAGCGTTTCATGATTCTATTATTTTGGTTTCAGATCAAAATTGAGCAGAAGAAGGATGCAGTTCAACTTTTTTCGATCAAACGGACATGTTTATCGGTGAAATCAGTTCTCCAATTCCACTTTCAGGATATAGGGATCGAAAACCTGACTGATATAGAGGTGCTTCCCGAAGATAATGGCTGTTGAGCCCCCGGAGATTGTGGAGCCATCTGTGGAGTAGATTACAGAATGCTCGCCTGTAGCTGCATCAACCTGGTAGACATCGACGGGAGACTTTTTTTCAGGCTTCTTGGCATGCTTTATAAACTTCATGGCCTTAACATGGCCTGGAGTCAAAAGCTGTCCCTTATAAATCCGGATATTGTCATTGCCTTTCAGTTTTGAAATCTCACCCACGGGATTCAATCCATCCCTGTTTATCTGATACACGTGAATTTTATGGAGTACGGCATCACCCACATAGAGCTGGTCACCAATGCGGTTTATCCCGGCCGGATAGCCCAGTTTTTCTGCCACCATCTCTGCCTTCCAGGTTCCGTCACTCCCTTTCGTTAACTTCTCCACACTGGCCCTCTTGAGTTTGAGTGCTTTTTCCATCATGCTGCCCCGCTTTCCCGAGTCATTAACCAGGTAAATCTCTCTACCGGGACCGGTGACCAGGGCATTCGGTGAGTGCTGGTGGCTGGTAGAGATCAACTCCACGAAATCAAGTTGGTTTCCATCTACCCTGTAGACCAGAACCGGGTGGTAATCTGGTTCCTTTTCGTGAGAGATCACATAGAGCAGATCACCGTCCAGGTAGATGCCATGGGGGCGAAACAAAATTTCCGCAGGTTCGTTCAGTCGTTTCATGACCTCCTGTTTGCCAGACTTGAGATTATAGAATACCATCTCTCCATAAGGCTTATCTGACTCCCGCCTACCACTACAGGAGACAATTAAACCTGGATCGCCATGCAGGGTATCGAGCACCATATCCTCAGGTCCGGGCTTCAATGGAATTCGTTCAACTACAGTTTGTCCGGAAACTTGTAATGCCAGGCAACATAAGATGATTGAAAAAGGGAGTGTCAAAACAAGGGAGGGCAATCTGTTTCTCATGGTAGATAAAGGATTTAATCAAATGTAATGATTTGTCACAAGTTGAAGCAACCCTGGAGTGCATTCTCTCATCATATAATTGAATTTAACGAATGTGAATATGAAGCGATTGGTTTTTTTGATTGTGGTGGTATTACTGGTCTCATGCGAGAAAGATCTCATGAACATGGAAGCCCTGGGTTCAAATGTGGGAATTGTGGGTACCTGGGTGGAGAATGAATATAAAGGGGATACCCTGTTTCTTCAGCGTAGTGGTCAAATGGATATTGAGAAATATGGCTTTACCATCAATGATGACGGGACATTTTTAGAGCATAAGAATGCAAGCTTTTGCGGAACGCCCCCCATCACCTATGATAGATTTGATGGTACCTGGGAAGCTGTGTCGGACAGTCTGCTTGATATTACCGTTGCCTACTGGGGAGGAGTGATGACCTACCAGATGAGGATTGTTTCCCTGGATGCGGAGGAACTGGCCATCAGATATCTCTATACTGAAGACAGGGTGGATGCCCTGCGGCCCAATTAACAGAAAAAAACTTTTATATTCGCTTTCCTGTTTTTGATTATGGAACGCGAAACTTTTTTCACGCTTTTATGGGCATGGGCCATACTTGGCCTGGCTGTTTTTGTTCTGCTGCTTTTTGTTAAGGCACCCTATGGACGGCATAGCCGAAAGGACTGGGGCCCTATTATTTCCAACAGGCTGGCCTGGTTTCTGATGGAGTTCCCCTCCCTGCTTGTATTTATATTCTGCTTTCTTTTTGGTCCCAATGGCATTCAACCACTCACCTGGATCTTTTTTGCACTCTACGTTTTTCATTATACCAACAGAGCGCTCGTGTGGCCCTGGCGCACACGAACTTCCGGAAAACATATGCCGCTGGTGATTGCTATTATGGCAATCTTTTTCAACCTGGTCAATGGCTTTACTAACGGCTATTATTTCTCAGCCTTCTCAAGGATATATACATGGGATTGGCTCACCGATGTGCGGTTTATCATCGGAGCAATACTCTATGGGGGTGGAACCTTTCTGAACTGGTGGTCCGATCAAATCCTGCTGAACCTTCGAAAAGGGGGAAAGAAAGGATACTTCATCCCTGAAAAAGGATTGTTCCGCTGGGTCTCCTGTCCAAATTTTATGGGAGAAATCATACAGTGGACAGGATTCGCTGTGATGACCTGGAGCCCGGCTGCCCTGGTTTTTGCCCTGTGGACCTTCTATAACCTGGTCCCCAGAGCCCTGGCTCATCACAAGTGGTACCGGCTTACATTTCCAGATTATCCCCCGGAACGAAAGGCGATCATTCCCTTTATTCTGTAACAGAGTTTAAGGCTTACATTTCCAACCATCCTTTGAAAGCTGTAGCTTTTGTTTTACTGATAAATACCTCCTCTTCAGGTTCCGGAGTGAGTCGTAGCTTCAGCTTCCGGTTGAAATGCTGAACTACCGATTGAATGGCCTGGCGAGACACAAGGTACTGTCGGTTGGACCGGTAAAAATCATTGGGGTTAAGTTGCGACCCTATTTTGTCCAGAGCCTGGTCCAGGATGAATTTTCGATTATCATGGGTCCTGCAGTAAACCAGCTCATTTTCAAGGAAGAAATAGGCAATTTGTTCAACTGAAACGGGGATAATCTGGTCCTTTACATATACAAGGAAGCTTTTTTTATACCGTTTCTCCTCATGCAAGTGCACATCCCGGATGGATTTTCGTACGCTTTCCGGGTCAAAGAGATCCTCTCGTTGGTAGATAGCCCTGTACTTGTCCAATGCATTTGCCAATGCCTCTTTGTCCACCGGTTTGAGCAGGTAATCGATGCTGTTTACCTTGAAGGCCTGTAGAGCGTATTCATCGAAAGCTGTGGTAAAGATTACAGGAAAATCAATGGAGGCTTTCTCGAAAACCTCAAAGGAAAGTCCATCGGCCAGGCGAATATCAAAGAAACCAAGGTCAGGAGCATTTTGCTTCCCGATCAAGGCAACAGCCTCTTTCACCGATTCAAGGATCGCCAGGACCTCGATGGACTCATCCACCTCATGAATGAGATCCAGCAGGTTCTGGGCGGCACCCGGTTCATCTTCCAGGATCAGTACTTTCATTCTATAGGAGGGGCAACTTCACCCCGAATTTGTGCTTATCCTTTGTAATAATAATATCTTTTTGTGAAAGTAAACGGTAGCGATTGCTCAGATTTTGAAGTCCGATACCAAAACTGTCGACTCCAGATTCCTTTTCCTGCAGCTTGTTCTCCACGCATACCATTTCCTTCTCTGCATAAATCCGGATATGCAGAGGTGTCTCTTTGGTGATAACATTGTGCTGGATTGCATTTTCCACTAATAGCTGTAGTGACATGGGTGGGATCTTCGATGAAAGCAGTTTCTCGGGTAGTTCCTGACTGAAGCTCAGCTTCTCCCCAAAGCGTCTTTTAAGCAGAAAAATGTAAGACTCAAGAAAGGTCATCTCCTCTTTCAGCGTTACCAGGTCCTGCTTTGTGGCCAGGGTATACTGGTAGGTTTTGGAGATCTCCCCGATAAACTCCAGACCCACCTCTTTTTTTTCATTCCTAACGATGCTGCTCAGGGTACTCAGCGTATTGAAAAAGAAGTGGGGACTGATCTGTTCCTTCAGGGCACTCAGTTCTGCTTTGGATTTTTCCTCGAATAGTTGCAGGTTCTCCTGTTCTGCAATCCTCATCTTTTTCATAAGTAAAAGAAGATTGGCCACCACAATGGACAGGAGGAATACCGTGATATTGATGATCAGGAAGTTTTCGATATCAAATTCGATCTCCTTGTTTTCGTAGCGGTCCAGGAAATACCAGGTGTGAAATAATTTACCTGCCGGGATCAGGATAAAGTAGACCGCCAGGTTGCAAAGGATTACGAAAGGAATTCTACACTGCCGGATGGAGAAACGGCGTATCAGGGCTTCGATCCAGGAGTAATTCAGCAGTCCTACCAGGAAGAACACTACCAATTCAATGATAAAATTGAATCCCACATAATACACGCTGGGGCGCAGCTCATGGGTGATCTCGTGCTCAAACACCCAGAGCAGTGCCCTTAAATTAAATAACACTGAAACCAGGATTGCTGAGATCAGGAAGATAAGAATGGCGAAACTGCGGTTCTTCTGCATTTAGCTTTTTTTTAGCGCCCTATGCGCATGTGAAACTCCAGCATCACATAGCGGCCTATGGTGTTCCATTCCTGCTGCATCAGGTAATTGGTCTGTGAGATCCGCTCAAAGCCTATCTGCTTATTCAGCAGGTCGTATCCGCGCAGGGTCAGCGAGGCTCTTTCGCCCCGGAGGAAATAGTAGCTGATGCCTGCCGTAAGCAACGGAATGCTTACTGCCTCATCAAAGCTCTTTGAATCGTAGTTGACCAAACTGGCTTTGGTCTCAAAGCTCCATTTGTCGCTTGGGGTAAAGCGGATATCCGTGAACAGAGAGGTATTATAGTAGACCGTATTCATGGAGGAGATGGAGTACCTGGCATCCGTGATGCTAATGTTGCCACCAAGGGCTGCATCCCACTTCTCCTTCTTTCGGTTTTCAAATCTCACACTGAAGGAGTGCAAGAAATTGGATTGGGTATTGTTGTCCCCATTTATGATGCTCAAACCTTTGCTCCAGTTTTCATGGGAGGTCAGGCTCACCTTCATCCCCAGTGCCCGGATGGGAGTGGAGAAGGAAATGTAGGAGTAGACGGAGCGATGGTCCGGGGTATTAACCGGGCTTACCAGGGTGATCAGCTGTTCGTTGGTGGTTTGCGACCATCCGATCTTATCCTTTATATATCCCGCTCCAATCCTGGCGAACAGGGAGGTAAAGGAAAACTGGTCAAAATACCACCAGGAGGCCGAGAGATTGTGGCTGTATTCTGGGTCCAGTTCCAGGTTGCCCTGGTAGATGGAGAGCAGGTTGATTGTGTTAGCCACAGGATAAAGCTGGTTGGCAGAAGGCATGTTGACATGGGTTCTGTACCGTACATTGACTCTCCGGCCCGTCCGGTATTTGTATTCGTAATTGAATCCAGGCTGAAAATAGAAGTAGGTGGATTTGTCAGCGCTGCTTCCGTCCAGCACCTTATCGTACTGGTTCCAGGTCCCTTTCAGGATAAACTCTATCTGGGATTTGTTGGAATTGCGTTTCATGGAGAGCATAGGTCCCAGCGAAAGGTCCTGGGTGGAGAAGGAAGGCAATATGGTATCCATCGACTCCCCACTTCCACGATCGATCTCCTGCTGCCAGTCCAGCTGCTCCGTTTTGATTCCCAGCTCTACACCTGCACTGAGATACCAGAATTGCTTAATTCTCTGGACTACTCCCGGGGTCACCACTAATCCGGCCCTGTCGGAATACTCATCCCTGAACTGTACAAAGAGATCCATGCTGTCGGGACTATACAAGGAGATGGTATCTCTCCAGTTAAGTAGGGAGTTGTCCTGGTGGTAAAAGCCGCTCACTGCGGTTTTGAACTGGGTCCTCCCTTCATTTAATTTACTAACATAACTTCCCTTTACCTCAGCATCGATCACCGACGATTCTGTGTTGGTAGTATTGTTCAGGGTATTAATCAATGCATCTTCAAGCCCTGTATTGGTCAGCCCTTCACTGGACAATTTGTTTGAAGAGATGCTAAGATCTCCGTCCAGGATCAAGTTGTGCTGTTCATTGAATTTGTGCCTCACCCCCAGGTTTAGCTTGTGAGGTGTGGTCCTTTCCTCTTCATATACCATTGAATGCTGGTAGTAGGTCCCGGCTGGCAGGTAATTTTCGGTGGTAGTCTCCTGTTCAAGCTCTTTGTTGTTGGTGCTGGCCAGGTAGCTGAGAAAATAGCGATTGGTCCCTTCGGCATTGTAACTCAGGTTCAGTCCTCCTGCCATACTCTGGTTTTCACCCCGTACACCGGTCCCAAATTCCTTTCCATGATTGCCGGTGTATCCGAATTCGTTGATGTTGTTGGCCATACCCAGCAGGGCACTTTGCACTTTTTCGGAGAATCGATAAACTTTTCCATCTGCGCTGTATCGGTTATCCGTTCCAAGGCCTGCCTCCACGTTTCCAAAGTAGCCCTTCTTGTGGTCCTCATTCAGCATCAGGTTAATGGTCCGTTCCCTGACTCCGTCGTCCACTCCGGTGAACTCAGATTCATCTGATTTCTTGTCATACACCTGGACCTTCAAAATGGCATCGGCAGGCAGGTTCTTGGTGGCCACCTTGGGATCCTTGCCAAAGAATTCTTTACCATCCACCCGCACATTGACCACATCTTCACCCAGGGCCTTTATGTTTCCCGCTTCATCCACTTCGATGCCAGGCATCTTTTTCAACAGGTCCTCCACCACTGCATGGCTCTTGGTATTGAATGCATTTGGATTGAACTCTACAGTATCGCTTTTGAAGGTGATGGGGATGTATTCCTCGATGATGGTCACTTCTTCCAGAGCATTTGGGGCCAGGGCTTGCATGCCCAGGTCCTCACCACCGGGAGTCGGAATGGAAATGTTTTTATAGAGAGTCTCCATGCCCACAAAGGAGTATTGCAGAAGGTAATCACCCTCTTTGATGTTCCTGATCCTGAAGAATCCTTTATTGTCGGTCACCCCGAAATAATTCAATATGGAATCCATTGGGTTCAATAATGCCACTGTGGCATAGCCCAGGGCTTCTCCCTGTTCATCACTTACTGTTCCGGTCAATGCACGCTGGGCCAATAGGGGCCCAGCCAGGAGCAGGGAGAGGATAAGCAGTACAAGTTTCTTATGCAGGATGGAAATATTCATGCTATTTGCGATAATAGTCGGATTTGCCAGAGCCATTTTTCTTAAACTCTTCTACCTTTTCTTCCACGATCCTGTCAAAGGCTTCGGGAGATGTCTTTTTTCCGTTCTCAGGTTTGACTAAAAGCTCTGCTGGCGGGGGTGACAGATCGATGGAGGTGGCCAGCAGGACAGTTTCTCCCAGGCGCTCCACAGCCAGCACAACTCCCGGAAGTCCGTAATACTCAGCCGGACCTGCGGGCACCGGGATTTCCGGTGCAAACCAGGCGGTCACTGTATCACCCTTCAGGGTCATGGTGGCCTTCATGCAGACGTATTCACCAATCTTCTTTCGTGTGGGATCGAGTTTCCAGCCCTTGTTATCCAGCGGGGACTCTACCAGGAACTCCCGGGTCATAAACTCCTGAAGGGAAACCTTGCTCTCTTCCTGATAATCGATATAAAGTGATTTCAATGCGGGCTTTGGTGGCTTTCCATAGGAGGCAAAGAACTCGGTCTTCTCTTGTAATCCGGAGGTTGCTTCTTTTTCCAGACTTGATACATCATAAAGCGATGCTTCAGCTGTGAAATAAAGTACTTTTTCAAATTTCCCCTCCGTGGGCAGGGTCCTGGCATAGGCATCCCACTCATCGTTTCCCGTAGGTTCAAAATTATAGGTGGTGGTCATTGTATAAACCACAGTTCCTCCAATGGGTGTCTGAGCTGCTGCATTTAGTGTTCCTGCCAGGAGCAGGATGGCCAAATGGGTATGTTTCATAAGACAGTCTATCTGTGAGGATTTTCTACCCCTGGATTCTCCTTCCGCTCTTTCTCTTTTTCTTCCTGGATGGATTTAAACTCCTCTTGAGTCACTTTGCTTCCTTTATTTGGTTTCACCATAGACTCTTCAGCAGGAGGGGTGAGACTCACCGAGGTGGCCACATAGGCTGTTTCGCCATTTCGTTCCACGGCCAGGATCAGACCCGGCAATCCGCCATAATCGGAGGGCCCCAGCGATACCGGGATTTCGGGGGAGAACCAGGCCACGATCTCTTGATCGTCCAGGGTCACAGTAGCACTCATACAGGTATATTCCAGAACTTTTTTCTTTTCACTGCCTAGTTTCCACGCCACTGCTTCGATCTCCGATTGTACCAGGAAGATGCGTGTCATGTATTCCAGTTGTTCCAGCCTCTGGTTTTTGTCAAAGTCACAATACACCTTTTGCACGACCGGACTGGCGGGTTTGAGTGAGCTTTCGTACATGATGGCCCGTTGCATACCGGGAGGGGTAGCCTCCTTCTCCGACTCGTCCTCCTCAAACAGTGCTTTCTTACTGTTGAAGTTTAGCACCTGAACAGTAAGCCCCTCCTTGGGCAGTGAGGTAATCCAATCTTGTGTCCTGGCATCGTCTCCATGTGCTTCCTTGATGTTCTCAAAAGTGAAGTGCAAGACCTGCTGGTAGGTAATGGTACCTGCCAGGGGGTCCTGTGCGGTTAAAGCGGGGAGTGCTATTGAAACCAGGATTACAGCTGTTATGATGCGGGCTGTCGCATCTTTGAGAAGCGTTGTTGTTTTCATTTTCGGATTTGTTTTATAGCACACAATCTAATATCTACCTGCAAATATAGGGGAGTTGTATCCATGATTTAAGCAAAATCAAGGCGAAGCGGACAAAAAAATGCTTAAGCGGGGCCTGTCTGACTCAGGCTAGGCCTTTTCAATCCACTTCCGGGCGTTTACAAAGGCCTCCAGCCATGGAGTTGCCTCATCCTGCCTGCGATCCTCCGGGTAATAAGCACACTGCCAGGGTTGATAGGCACGTTCCATGTGGGGCATCATGGCCAGGTGACGACCATCGGCCGAACAGAGTGCTGCCACATCGTAATCGGATCCGTTGGGATTGGCCGGGTAGGAAGAGCGGCTGTATTTTGCTGCTATGTGGTACTTATCTTCTGCTTCGGGGAGTACAAATTTACCCTCCCCATGGGCCACCCAGACCCCCAGGTTCATCTCCTCCAGGGAGCCAAGCATCACGGAGTTGCTTTTCTGAACTTGTAATCCAAGGAAAGCCGATTCGAACTTCCCAGAAGGATTGTGAACCATTGCAGGAGATTTTTTATGTTCGGGAACCACCAGGTCAAGCTCTATCATCAGCTGACAACCGTTGCAAATTCCCAGGCTCAGGGTATCTTCTCTGGCATAGAAATTTTCCAGTGCTGTCCGTGCCTTCTCATTGTATTTAAAAGCTCCGGCCCAGCCTTTGGCTGAACCCAGAACATCGGAATTTGAGAAGCCGCCTACAAAGACGATCATCTGTACTTCTTCCAGGGTCTCCCTACCCGCTATCAGGTCGGTCATATGTACATCCTTCACATCAAAACCGGCCAAGTAGAGAGCATGTGCCATCTCACGGTCGCCATTGACACCCTTCTCCCTGATAATGGCTGCCCTGATCCCGCTGTCAGTGCGTCTCTTTGGATCAATGCCAAGACTTTTAAAGGTGCCTTTGAAATCACCCAGATTGAGATTTAGTTGATTATTCTTGTAATTATAAAATCGTTCCTCAGCCAGTTTTTCGCCCGACTGTTTCCGGTCGAGGAGATAGGAGGTGCGGAACCAGAGGTCACGATAATAATCAATATCCAGGTTGAAGTTCTCCTCTTTGGTACGCAAGGCCATAATACGATCTTCTGCAGGACGTCCTATGAGATGGTGCAGGACACCTTCCTTCTCAAGGAGGGCTGTTATAACATGTGGATTATTGACCTGAATCACAACTGCGGGTTTCTCACTGAACAGCACCTGAACGCTTTCTCCGGGAATACCGGTGATATCTACCTCAAGGCCACCCTCGGTGTTAGGATAACACATCTCCATGAGTGTGGTAATCAGTCCACCTGCCGACACATCGTGACCGGCCTGAATGTGGCCCTCTTCTATGAGGTTCTGAAGCAGGTTGAATACTTTAACAAAGTACTGAGGATCGGTCACCGTTGGCGTTGCCCTTCCCAGCTTGTTTTTAAATTGAGCAAATGAGCTGCCTCCCAGTTTGAAATCATCCTTTGCCAGATCTATATAGATGAGCCTGCTTTCCGGATCGGGACGAAGGACCGGTTCCACGATCTTCCGGATATCGCTTACCTCGCCAGCTGCAGAGATAATCACGGTGCCAGGGGCATAAACCACCTGCTTATCGTATTTCTGGGTCATGGACAGGGAGTCCTTGCCGGTGGGAATATTGATGCCCAGAGCTATGGCAAAGTCACTGGCAGCTTTAGCCGCATGGTAGAGCCTGGCATCCTCTCCCTCGTTTTTGCAGGGCCACATCCAGTTGGCCGAGAGGGAGATGCTTCGGATGCCATCGGGCATGGGGGCCCAGACAATATTGGTCAGTGCCTCTGCAATGGAGAGTACCGATCCTGCCTTTTCATCCACCATGGCTGCCACCGGCGCATGTCCGATGGAGGTGGCATAACCTAAGCGGCCCTGGTAGTCCAGTGCCACAGCTCCCAGGTTGTTCAGAGGTAGTTGAAGTTCGCCGGCACACTGTTGTTTGGCAATCTTTCCTGTTACAGAACGGTCCACCTTGTTGGTAAGCCAGTCCTTGCAGGCCACTGCTTCCAGCTGCATCACTCCCCCCAGATCACGAGCCAGCTCGCTGACTTTGTATGGGATCCTTTTATAGCGGGTGTTAAGTGTATGATCGTTCATCACGGTTTGTGGTGGTTTTCCAAACATATCCACCAGCTCCAGGTCCATGGGCTTTTCACCGGTCTTTTCGCTCTCAAATATAAAGCGGTGATCGTTGGTGATCTCGCCGATGATATAGATGGGGGCCCGTTCGCGATTAGCGATACGTACCAGTTCGTCCACATCTTTAGCCTTAATGACCAGACCCATGCGTTCCTGCGATTCATTGCCAATCAGCTCCTTTGCCGATAGAGTGGGATCTCCTAATGGCAGTTTATCCAGGTTGATTTTTCCACCGGTCTCCTCCACCAGTTCGGACAGGCAATTCAGGTGTCCCCCGGCACCATGGTCATGAATGCTTACAATGGTGTTCTTGCCCGATTCGGCCAGGGCGCGGATGGCATTGTAGGCCCTTTTTTGCATTTCAGGATTGGCACGTTGCACCGCATTCAGCTCAATGGCGTTCTCAAATTCGCCGGTATCCACCGATGAGACGGCACCTCCGCCCATCCCAATTCTGTAATTGTCACCACCCAGCAATACAACCAGATCACCCTTTTCCGGGGTGTCTTTCTGGGCATCCCTGCTGTTCCCAAAACCGATTCCTCCAGCCAGCATAATTACCTTGTCGAAACCAAACTTTTTTCCATGCTCTTCATGCTCAAAGGTGAGCAGACTACCGCAGATCAACGGCTGACCGAATTTGTTCCCAAAATCGCTGGCACCATTGGACGCCTTGATCAGGATCTCTTCCGGGGTTTGATAAAGCCAGGGACGTTCGGGCATGACTCCCTCCAGACTTCGTCCCTTTTCCAGCCGGGGGTAGGAGGTCATATAGACAGCAGTTCCCGCCATGGGTATGGCCGCTTTACCACCTGCGATCCTGTCGCGGATCTCACCCCCGGTACCGGTGGCTGCTCCGTTAAAAGGTTCTACAGTAGTGGGGAAGTTATGGGTCTCCGCCTTCAGCGAGAGTACCGATTCAATATCTGTTACCCTGAAATAGTCTGACTTGTCCTGGGAAGCGGGAGCGAACTGCTCAATGGCCGGTCCCGCTGCAAAGGAGCAGTTGTCCTTGTATGCAGAAACAATATGATTGGGATTGGTGGCTGTGGTTTGCTTGATAAGTTGGAAAAGCGATGACTCTTTTTCTTCTCCATCAATGATGAAGGTTCCGTTGAATATCTTGTGTCGGCAGTGTTCCGAATTTACCTGGGAGAAACCAAAGACCTCGCTATCGGTCAACTTCCTTCCGATCCGTTTGCTTACCCCATCCAAATACTCAATTTCATCGGGGTTCAGTGCCAGGCCCTCCTTGGCATTATAAGCTGCGATATCAGTAATTTCCAATACAGGTTCGGGCGAATGGTCTATGGTGAATATTTGCTGATCAAGCCCCTCATAAAGTACCTGTAGCATGGGATCAAAGGAGGCTTCTTTGCTTTTCACAACAAAGAACTCCTCAATTCGCAGTAATCCCTCGACTCCCATATTCTGAGTGATCTCCACCGCATTGGTGCTCCATGGTGTGATCATTTCTTTTCGTGGTCCCACAAGCCAACCTTCCATGCTCTTATCGGAGAGGCAGGTGGCCTTGCCAAACAACCATTCCAGCTTCCCGGTGGTTTCCTGATTGAGTTGCATATTTGCCTCAAGTGCAATGATTTTATTGCCAGGGACCTTGAAAAAATAGATCATGAAATATGGTGTTTGACTGCTTATTGAAAATAGATAGCACAAAGATAATTGCTTTCTTCGATTAAGACCCAGCAGCAGGAGGGAATACATGAAGAGTTTTTAAACATTGAAAGGAAATGAATATATTTAACAAACTAAAATAGCCCCAAGCATGATCCAAAAGAATTTCATTAAGATGTACGAGGAGAGTTTCGCCAAAAATTTTGATCTCCCCGCCCTTTCAGACTATACCAGTGATGTGAGCTATACCTATGGCGAGATGGCCCGCCAGATTGCCCGTATGCATCTTCTTTACGAAGCAGCAGGGGTGAAGAAGGGAGATAAAATTGCAGTATTTGGTAAGAACTCTTCCAACTGGTGCGTGGGATTCATGAGTGTGATCACCTATGGGGCAGTATCGGTTCCAGTGCTGCCCGATTTTAAACCTGCCGATGCGCTTACCATTATTAATCATTCCGATGCAGTGATGTTGCTGGTAGACAGCCAGACCATGAACGGACTATCGGAGGAGGAGATGACAAATGTGAAAAACATTTTATCACTGGATGATTTTGGTATTCTTTCAAGCAAACCGAAACCTGCTCTGAAGAAGGCACATGCTGGGCTGGACGAACTGTTTTATACGAAATTTACCAAGGGTTTTGGTCCTGAGCAGGTGAAATATGCAGAAGTGGATAATAGTGAGGTGGTAGAGATAAACTACACCTCTGGTACCACCGGATTCAGTAAAGGGGTGGTGCTGTCGGCCAATAGTCTGGCCGGGAACATTGACTTTGCCATGCGTTCCATAGAATTGCATCCCGGGGAAAAAATGTTGGCTCTGCTGCCGCTGGCACACTGTTACGGCTGTGCCTTTGATTATCTGTTTCCCATGGCAGTGGGCGTGCATGTAACCATCCTGGGTAAACTGCCGGCCACA
>QMPQ01000095.1 GCA_003648635.1 Bacteroidota bacterium
CTCCATGAACGAAGAGGTGATGCCTTCTGCCCACTCCGTTCATTCCAATATACCCTATTCACTTAGACTCGCATTCAGAATGCCTGCCAGGGAGGATATGGATGCCATCTATGCCTATTATTTCTACAGACTGCTTCAGCGTGCCGAACGGGTTGATCTCCTGTTCAATGGAGGTACGGAAGGGATGCGGACAGGGGAGATGAGCCGCTACCTCCACCAATTGATTTTTAGCAAAAAGATGGAAGTAATCAGGCCCGGACTGGAGGTGCATGCCAGGGAAGTTCCAGAAATTGAGGTAGTTCACACCCGGCAGGTGGATCTGAAGCTGGAGAGATACTTGGCAGATGTGAAGGAGGGGCGATATCTCTCTCCCTCGGCAGTGAACACCTATATTGATTGCTCCTTGAAGTTTTACCTCAGATACATCGCCGGTATTGGCGAAGCGGATGAGATTAGTGAGGAAATTGATGCTGCGGGTTTTGGAACTGTGGTTCATGATACCCTCAAAGAATTATACAGCGAGATTGCGGAACGAAACGAGAAGCAGGTGGTCCGGGCAGAATTAGACGGACTTATGGGGTCAACTAAGCCTGAGGAGGTCCTCAGGAAGGTCTTTATGAAACAGCATTTCAAGGGCCGGAAACGCGATGTATTGGAAGGCCGGAATATAATTATATTTCGTGTGATGCTCCGTTACCTGGAGAAGATCATCCTTACAGACCTGTCCATTGCTCCATTCGAACTTGTTTCCGCCGAAGAGGAGTACTGCCGGAATTTACAGATAGATGTGAATCAAGAGAAACTGGAGATTCGCCTGGGAGGAAAAATAGACCGGATCGATCGTGTAAATGGACAGCTTAGGGTTATTGACTATAAGACGGGGCAGACAAGTCAGAAGTTTTCCACACTTGAATCTCTTTTTGAAGGGGAATATGGAAGCAGGAACGGGGCCGCCATGCAGACCCTTTTTTATGCATGGTTGGTGGGAGAGGTGTATCCTGGCGAAGAGGTGATGCCTGGACTCTACACCATGAAAGGTATTTTTGAGGAGAGATTTGATCCAGCTCTGAACATGACAAGCCTTAAGAAGGAGGGGAGAATAATTTCATTTGCGGGACTTGAAGAATCATTCATAAAGCATTTGAAAGAGGTTTTGCAACAGCTCTATGATCCATCTGTTCCCTTTGTGCAGAGAACTAATGATAAGAAGTGCAGCTATTGTGATTTTGCCGCATTGTGCCAGCGCCAAACCATTGATTGATTTTTACGATAATTATTCCTCCATACCCTCCAGAAGATCGGGTCTGAGCTTGCGAGTGCGTTCAAGTGACTGTTCATGTTTCCATTGGTCGATCTTTGCAGCATGTCCCGATAAAAGAATGTCGGGTACCTTCCATCCTTTGTAATCGGCTGGCCTGGTATAGACGGGCGGTGCAAGCAATCCATCCTGAAATGAATCGCTCAGTGCTGAGGTTTCGTCAGAAATGGCTCCCGGTAGAAGGCGGACCACGCTATCTGTTATAACTGCTGCAGCCAGTTCTCCACCTGTCAGCACATAATCGCCAATAGAGATTTCACAGCTTACCAGGTGATCTCTGATCCGCTGGTCGATCCCTTTATAATGACCGCATAGGATAAGCAAGTTTTCAGCCAGGGCAAGTCGATTGGCTTCCCCCTGGTTGAACCTGCTCCCATCGGGCGAAGTATAGATAATCTCATCGTATTCCCTTTGTGAGGATAGCTGAGAAATAGCTCTCTCTATGGGCTCGATGGACATTACCATTCCGGCTTCCCCACCAAATGCATAATCATCCACCCTTCTGTGTTTATCCTGCGAAAAATTCCTCAGGTCATGAACATGGAGATCCACCAGTCCTTTCTCCCTGGCTCTCTTTACGATTGAGTGATTGAGCGGCCCCTCTAATAACTGTGGTAACACCGTAATAATATCGATGCGCATAGTGGTCTGATTTTCTACGAAGATAGGACAGTTTTTTTCTGATAAAATGCGCAATTCATGAAAAATGACTAATTTGTATGAGATAGCGACCTACTAATCCTCTACCTGTCATGAAAAATTCTGAATTAAATGATCCTCTGAAGGAGATAAAAAACGAAGAGAAAGAAAAAGAAATCAGGGACCAAGAAGCACCCGAAGAACCGATAGTTGAAGCACCCGAAGAACCGATAGTTGAAGCACCCGAAGAACCAGTAGTTGAAGCACCCGAAGAACCAGTAGTTGAAGCACCCAAAGAAGTCGCTCCCGAAACCAAAACAGAGGCTACTCCAGAAAAACCCGAACACACTCCTGTTCCTGTCAAAGCTGCTCCAGACCAGCTAATTGATGAAAGTGAGGAGCAGCATAAAAATGATTCCTATGATGACGATGTGGATCAGGACGATCATGAGCGGAAAGAGGAAGAAGTTAACTATCCTTTGCTGAGTAAAGAGGATCTGGTGAAGTTGATGAAGGAGAGACTGGATAAACCCGGAAAAGGAAATATCCGAAAAGAGGTTGAGGAAATCAAGCAGGTTTTTTATGAGAAGGTAGCTGCAGTATTGGAAGAGAAGAAGAAACATTTTCTTGACGAGGGCGGCAACATTGAAGATTTTAAACCTGCAGAAGAGCCTGTTGAGGCTGAGATGAAAGAGTTGCTCTTCAAGTACAAGGGACTTAAGGCAGAATTTACGCGTCAACTGGAAAAAACCAAACAGGAAAACCTTCTTAAAAAGCAGGAGGTCCTGGAAGGCTTCAGGATACTGATAGAGAACCAGGAAACTTTTGAAATAACCTTCAGGAAATTTAAGGATCTGCAGAAGAAATGGTTTTCAGCGGGCGTTGTTCCCCATCAGAACCTAAAGGACCTTTGGGATTCCTATAATTATTTTGTCGAAAAGTTTAACGACTATGTTAGCATTAACCGTGATCTGCGTGCACTTGATCTGAAGAAGAATCTGGAACTTAAAGTACAGCTTTGCGAACGGACAGAGGCGCTTGATAAGGAGCCCAATATCGTAAATGCTTTTAAAGCGCTTCAAAAAAATCACACACGTTGGAGGGAGATAGGTCCGGTACCGCGTGAGAGCAGGGATGAAATCTGGGATCGCTTCAAGCTGGCCACCTCTGTGATCAATAAAAAACACCAGGATTACCACTCCAGGCTAAAAGAGTCTTTACATGAGAACCTGGAGAAGAAAGTGAACCTATGTGAAAAAATTGAGCAAATAGCTGCAACGGTCTATGAAACACATGGTGCCTGGGTTGACAAAACTAACCAGGTGCTGGAGCTTCAAAAAACATGGAAGACCATTGGTTATGCACCCAAAAAAGATAACAATATCATCTATGCAAGATTTCGGACCGCATGTGATGTTTTTTTTGGGAATAAAGCGAAATTCTATGCAGCTGCCTATGAAGACCAGAAAGACAATCTCACTTTGAAGGTGGAGATTATAGAGAAAGCAGAATCATTGAGTAATAGCAAGGAGTGGAAAGAGACAACCAATGAACTCATCCAATTGCAGAAGCGCTGGAAAGAGATTGGCCCGGTGCCCAGGAGGGATTCAGATAAGCTATGGAAACGTTTCCGGGCCGCCTGTGACACTTTTTTTAATAATAAATCAAAGTATTTTGAAAATATTGACTCCACCTTTGAGGAAAACCTGAAAACCAAAGAGCTTATTGTTAAAGAACTGGAAGCTTTCTCAGTTAAGGATGATCTTAAAGAGAATATGGCAGCCCTGAAGGATTTTCAGTCAAGGTTCAATGCTATTGGATATGTGCCTTCAGGAAAAAAAGAGTGGATCAAGGATCAGTTCAGACACGCCCAGGACAATTTGTTGGAAAAAACCGGTATGGACGAGTATGAACGAAGTGTTTTTAAATTTCGCTATCGGATCGAAGGCATGATGCATGCTCCACGCGCCGATATGAAGCTGAATTTTGAAAGAGACAAATTGATTAATAAACTTCAGCAACTTCGTAGCGACATGGGCGTTTGGGAGAATAACATAGGCTTTTTCAAACAGTCAGACAGCTCAGAGGGAACGATCCATGGATTCCAGGAAAAAATCGATGAGGCTCATAAGCGTATTGAGGTTCTTGAGAAGAAAATCCGCATCCTGGATGATATGGAGAATGAAAATTAAATCTTTACTTTTAGCGCGAAATTAAATCTGAATCAAATTGGGTAGTACAAAGTATGTTTTCGTAACAGGAGGAGTAACTTCTTCCCTGGGTAAAGGTATTGTTTCTGCTTCTCTGGGCAGACTCTTGCAGGCCAGGGGGTACAGGGTGACTATACAAAAGCTTGATCCTTATATCAACGTAGATCCTGGTACCCTCAATCCTTACGAACATGGTGAGTGCTATGTGACCGATGATGGAGCTGAAACAGATCTTGATCTGGGGCACTACGAACGTTTTTTGGATATCCAGACTTCCCAGGCAAATAACGTGACCACAGGCAGAATCTATCAGGAAGTGATCAATAAGGAACGCAGGGGCGATTACCTGGGCAAGACCGTTCAGGTGATTCCCCATATTACAGACGAGATTAAGAAAAGAATTACCTTTCTGGGAAGAAAGGATGAGTATGACTTCATTATTACCGAAATAGGAGGAACCGTTGGTGATATTGAGTCGCTGCCCTACATAGAAGCGGTCAGGCAGCTTCGCTGGGATCTTGGAGTTGAAAATACTGTATTTATTCACCTTACCCTGGTCCCTTATTTGGCTGCTTCTGGCGAATTGAAGACCAAACCCACACAGCATTCTGTAAAAGTGCTCCTGGAAGCCGGGATTCAACCAGATGTGCTTGTGCTGCGCGCCGAGCATGAACTGGATGAAGACCTTAGAAGAAAAGTGGCTTTGTTCTGCAATGTGGCACTGGAAGCCGTTATTCAATCCATTGATGTATCAACCATTTATGAGGTTCCACTTTTGATGAAAGAGGAGGGGCTTGATGTGATAGTACTGAAAAAGCTTCACATTGAAACGAAGGAAACGGCCGATCTGAAAGAGTGGGAAAAGTTTATAGATAGGTTGAAGAGCTCCAATAAAGAGATCAGAATTGCGCTTGTAGGTAAATATGTTGAGCTAAACGATTCCTATAAATCCATTTTGGAGTCACTGACCCATGCCGGAGCTGTAAACAATGTGAAAGTAAAGGTGGTTTTTGTGCACTCAGAGGATGTATCAGATGCGAATGTTTCTGAGAAGCTGGGAGGCTTTGATGGGATTCTGGTAGCTCCTGGTTTCGGGGACCGTGGTATCGACGGTAAAATTTTATCAGTGACCTATGCCCGTGAAAATAATGTTCCTTTTTTTGGAATATGCCTGGGACTCCAATGTGCTGTAATTGAGTTTGCCCGTAATGTAATGGGATTTGATGATGCCCACTCTACAGAGATGAACAGTAGCACCAAGCATCCAGTAATTGATCTGATGGAGGAACAAAAAGGAGTGACTAAGAAGGGTGGTACTATGCGTCTTGGGGGTTATGACTGTTTGCTGGAAAAGGGATCTCTTGTGCAGGATGCTTACCGTTCTGATATGGTTCGGGAGCGTCATCGTCACCGTTATGAATTTAATAACGATTTTCTGGAATCATATAAAAAACACGGCATGATCCCCACCGGGATAAATCCGGAGAGCGGACTTGTGGAGATAATGGAACAGCCTGGGCATCCCTGGTTTGTGGGTACACAGTTTCACCCAGAATACAGGAGTACTGTGCTGAATCCACACCCCCTGTTTATCTCTTTTATTAAAGCAGCCATCGAGAACAGGAAATAGCTGTTTAAGCTCCTCCTGCTACAATTCACCGAAATCTGGCGGATTTTACCTGAAATTATATTGATATACAGGCTAAACCATTACTTTTGTGCCTGAATTTAATTGTTGAAAATGGACAGAAATACAATTATAGGTCTTGGAGTTATAGGACTCCTTCTTGTGGGCTACAGCATTTTTACGAAACCTCAACGTGAGGCTCAGGTGGCTGAACGCAGCAGGCTCGATTCCATTGCTCGTGTGGAGCAGGTCAGGGCCATGGCGGCTGCACAACAGGCGGAGACACAACTTTCCACCAATGAGTCAGAAAGCATTGAAACTGCCGATTCACTCTCCATGGAGAGATTGGAAGGGGAGCTTGGCGATTTCGCAAATGCTGCAACTGGGACTTCCGAAAGCGTGGTACTTGAGAATGAGCAAGTGAAGTTGAGCTTTTCGACCCTTGGTGGCCGACCCTATACAGTAGAGTTGAAGCAGTATCAGACACACGATTCACTGCCACTCTATCTTTTCGACGGTGACTCAACCATCTTCGCTCTACAGTTTTTTGCCGAGAACAGGAACATTAATACGGGTGAACTATACTTCCAGCCAGCCATTGAGAAGTTGACCGGTGAAGACGGACGGTCCTATCAACAGCTTACCATGAAAATGGATATCTCTGAATCAGCATCCATTTCATATATCTATCGCTTGTTTGATGATGATTACATGCTCGATTTTGATATGCGTTTCAAGGGACTGGATCAGTACCGAACCGACAGGATGGAGTTCAAGTTTGACTTCTATGCACCTTCACAGGAAAAGGGCTACCAGAATGAGGCCATGTATACCACACTCTACTATCGATACAAAGGGGGAGATGTGGAAAGCTTTAAGTCTCGTTCCAAGAAAGAGCTTGAAGAGGTGACTGAAACCACCCGTATCAGCTGGATTGCCTTTAGTCAACAGTTTTTCTCGACCATACTGATAGCCGATGAACACTTCAATGGTGCCTACATGCTGCAGGAGCGTTTTAATGATCCCGGAAAATATGTCCGCCGCTTCTCCACCTCTGTAGATATACCTTACGATCGAACCGGCGATCAGCTTATCGGCATGCAACTTTATTTTGGCCCAAATAAATTCCAGTCTCTGAAGGGCTATGGCGATCTGGGTCTCCAAAATGTGGTTACAGTGGGTGGAGCCATGCTCCGGTGGATCAATGCCTTTGTGGTCATCCCAATCTTTGGCTGGCTGAACAAGTATTTCGTTAATTACGGGATTATTATCTTGCTGCTGACCTTGATAATTAAAGTTGCTCTCTTCCCACTGACCTACAAATCCTTTAAGTCCCAGGCTGTAATGAGGCTTCTAAAGCCACAGGTGGATGAGATCGGTGAACGTTATCCTAAGAAGGATGATGCTATGAAAAAGCAGCAGGCGACCATGGACCTCTATAAGAAGGCGGGTGCCAATCCCATGGGTGGATGTCTGCCTATGTTGCTGCAGTTTCCGATCCTGTATGCCATGTTCAGGTTCTTCCCAACCTCCATAGAACTTAGGCAGGAGGGATTCCTATGGGCACATGATCTTTCCACCTATGACTCTATTCTGACTCTGCCCTGGGATATACCCATGTATGGAGATCACGTAAGTCTCTTTACCTTATTAATGACCGTTACCACCATGCTATCCATGCGCTATAACAACCAGGCAGGTGCAGGAAGCAGCCAGATGCCGGGCATGAAGACCATGATGTACATTATGCCGGTGATGTTTATGTTTATTCTGAATAACTTCTCAGCGGGTCTGACTTACTACTATTTTCTGGCCAATGTTATTACCCTTGGACAAAACTTTCTCTTCAAGAGGTTTATCGATGAAGAGAAGATCATGCAAAAGATCAATGCAAAAAAGAATAAGCCGGCCAAGAAATCTAAGTTTGCACAGCGACTGGAATCCATACAGAAACAACAGTCGCAGAAGCAGTCCCTGGGTGGAAGAAAGCCACAACCCAAAAAGAAAAGCAGGTAATATAACAACTGTTTCAAATAGGAATAAGAAGAAAAGGCCGTTTCATTCAAATTGAAACGGCCTTCTTTTTTTGTTTGTTGTTTGACTTACTGCAGAAGAATGTTCCTTAGCGCAGCCATTTTTAGAGCTGTAACAGCAGCTTCATCGCCTTTATTGCCATGTTTGCCTCCAGCCCGGTCCAGCGCTTGCTGTTGATTTTCAGTAGTTAATACACCAAAAATAAATGGGATGTCATAGTCAAGGTTTAACTCAGTAATTCCTTTGGTAACACCCTGACAGATGTAATCAAAGTGGCTGGTTTCGCCACGGATCACACAACCCAGGCAAATAACAGCATGAGGAGAAAACTGTTCAGCAACAATCCTTGATCCGTAAGGGAGCTCAAAACTACCAGGGACCGTTTTTACATCGATGTTTTCTTCCAGAACGCCATGTTTTTTTAATCTCACCAGAGCTCCATCAAGAAGGGCAGCTGTAATCTCTTCGTTCCATTCAGAGACAACAATACCGAACTTCATCTTTGATCCATCGGGAATGGACTCAGGATCATGGTCCGATAGATTTCTCAGGCTTGATGACATTGGGCAAATGCGCTTTAAAGAGACATTTTTGATTCCACCCTGCCGATATATTTCTTAATCTCTTTTCCTTCAGCTGATCCAGGATAGGTAGACTCGATGGCCTTATAGGTTTCAAGTGCATCGTCCAGCTGACCGAGTTCTTCATATACAAGACCCAGTTTCTTCAATATGATGGGAGAGGAAAAATTATTCTCATATTTCTCAATTCCGCTCTTGTAAGCAGAAATAGCTTTACCCATATCTCCCATTTCTACATATGCATCCCCAAGAGTGCTGTATTTTGCCGCTCCAACCAACAGATCGTCTGTTTTGAATTTATTCAGTAAGTCAACAGCTGCTTCATAATCACCAAGTTGATGGTAGCATACCCCCGCATAATATCTGGAAATCTTTCCAGATTTGCTGATTCCGTAATCATCAAGAACATTCAGGAACCCTGGATAGGTACCGTATCCGTTAAGGGCAAGATTAAAGGAATCCATCTCAAAAAAACGTTCTGCATAGTACATATCAGCGGCGGCCTCTTCATTCAGAGGTTTCAGATAGTACCTGTTGCCACCGATAATAATAAGTAGCACAACAATGAGACCTCCAAGGATATAGGTAAGTGCTTTCTGATTATCTTCTATAAATTGCTCAGAACGGGTTAAAGCCTGTTCAATGCCTTCAAGATTCTTGTCCGTTTGCTTCACATTCTTTTTCTTCGACATCACTCTAATTTTGTTGGTTTTCAAAAACTTCCGCAAAAGTAACTCTTTTTTGGAAAAATGCCGTTTGTGGCGCCACAAAAATAGCAAATAACAAAATCAATTGTCCAGACTACCGAAAACCTTCTCAAGCAAAGGACTTATGCGGGCAGAGATGTTGGTCCTGATTTTCTTTTCTTCATCCTCAACTTTCAGAAACATACCGTCCAGGGCTCTGTTAGTCAGGTAATCGTCAAGATCGGTATTCACTGAATTGAATCCTGCCAGTTTACCGGCAATGGAGTTGGCAAACAGGTTCCATTTACCAGTAAGGGCTTCCCACGACTCTTTGGTAGAAACACCTCCCAGAATGTCCTTCTCGGTCGACTGCCTGATCTTTGGTTTATATAGATTGTAGAGATCTGTTCGGGTGGTGTTGCTGAGGTACTGAGTGGCAGCATTATCGGCCCCTTTCAGGATGCCGAAAGCGTCACTGATGGTCATCTGTTTAATGCTGTTGATGAAAATGGGAGCAACTTCTTTGGCTGCATCTTCTGCAGCCCGATTAATTCTGAGGACTACATCTTCAACAAGTTTGTCCCCACCTGGGATCTTTGCAAGATTATCGATGATTATGGAAGCTTCCTCAGGGAGCAGGATTTTAACCAATTCATCCCCATAATAGCCATCCACTGCCGAGAGTATGGATGAAGAGTTTTTCGACCCCACGATCAGGGCTTCCTTTAATCCTTCGACCACTTCTGCTTCTGACAGAGGTGCATCCGTGGGGACAGATTGAATCAGAGAATTTAGTTCAGCACATCCGGTAAGCAAGATTGCCGGGAAAGCAAGAATTAATAATTGTCTTTTTATCAATTGTTTTAAGTTTTAGGATATACGCTAAAGATAAATGAAAAAGGTATGTTTAAAAAATAGTAATTTTGTGTATGCATCTGAAAAAACTTTCCCTGGTCAACTTTAAGAATTATGAACAGGTAGACATTCCACTTTCTGCAAAGATCAACTGCTTTGTGGGTGAAAATGGTGTGGGAAAGACCAATCTTCTTGATGCCATTCACTATCTCTCTCTCTGTAAAAGCAATCTGAATCCGGTGGATAGTCAGAATGTAAGGTACGATCAGGACTTCCTTGTAGTGCAGGGTTTGTTTGACAGAAATGGCAAGGAGGAGAATATTTACTGTGGAATCAGAAAGCAGAAAAAGAAGCAGTTTAAAAGAAATCAAAAGGAGTACAGCAAACTCTCTGAACATATCGGACTTATTCCCCTTGTCATGATTTCGCCGGCCGATGCTATCCTGATTAACGGGGGAAGCGAGGAACGCAGAAAATTTATGAATGGGGTTATTGCTCAGTACAGCAGGATTTATCTTGAAAACCTGATCCAGTATAACAGGGCACTAGCCCAGCGAAACAAGTTGCTTAAAGATTTTGCATACAGCCGGAAATTTGATTCGGAAATGCTGGAAGTATGGGATGAGCAATTGATCCTTTACGGGGAACCGATCTTTAAAGAGCGTGTTCGTTTTGTGAATGAGCTTCTACCTGTATTTAATGCACTTCACTCACATGTTTCAGGCGACAGGGAGCAGGTAAGCCTGAGCTACAATGCACATCTGCAGGAGACTGGTTTCAGGGAGGGTTTGAAGGCATCCCTGGACAAAGACCGGTTCATTCAGTACACCACCTTTGGAATTCATAAGGATGACCTGGGAATGGAGCTGGGTGACTATAGTTTGAAAAAGAGTGGTTCACAGGGGCAGCAGAAGACCTTTCTTGTGGCGCTGAAGCTGGCTGAGTTTGAGTTCATCCGGAAACTTACAAAGATTTCCCCCATTCTCTTGCTGGACGATATTTTTGATAAATTTGATACACATAGGGTGAAACACATCATTACCCTGGTGGCAGAGAACCAGTTCGGTCAGATATTTATAACCGATACCAACGAGCAGCGTTTGCAGGGAATCCTGCAGGAGATACCTGCCGATCATAAGGTTTTCAGAATCACCTCTGAAGCCAGTTTAGAAGAGATAAAGGGATAAGCATGCAGAGAAAAGAGGTTAAAAAGATTGATTCCCTGCTTCAGCAGTTTGTAAAGGCTAACCGCCTGGAGAAAGGACTTGCCGAGTACCGGCTTATGAAATCATGGAAAGATTTGCTTGGCATCACCGTAGCCAAAAAGACCAAATCACTTAAGATTCAAAACCGGAAACTCTTTGTTACCCTGCACTCTTCAGTAGTAAGGAATGAGCTGAGCCTGATCAAAGAGTCACTAATCCCGAAGCTAAATGAAGCCGCAGGAATGGATGTGATAGACGATGTGGTGCTTCGGTAATTAGAACCTTTGCAAACCTGAGAAGAAAAAAGAACCTTCAAAAGCCGCATTCTCATCCGAATCTGAACCATGTACAGCATTTTCACGCAAGCTTCTGGCAAACTCTTTTCGGATGGTTCCTTCTTCAGCTTTTTCCGGATCGGTGGCACCGATTAACTTGCGATAATCCGCTACGGCATTTTCTTTTTTCAGTACAGCAACCACAATGGGACCCGAAGTCATGAATTCAACCAGGTCACTGTAAAAGGGGCGTTCCTTGTGGACTTCGTAAAAGCGTTCCGCTTCACCCTGTGTGAGCCAGAGCATTCTCATGGCAGAGATCTTGAATCCCGCTGTATGAATCTTGTTCAGAATCGGACCGATATGTCCATCAGAGACTGCAAATGGCTTGATAATCGTAAATGTGATGTTTCCAGACATAAATGTTCACTTTTGATAATGCATATTAACAAATAATATCGGGCTTTGTTAAGCTCATATCAATATTTTTTAACTTTGATCCCTTAAAGAATGCTGTAACTATGGTAGAGGAAGGAGTTGCAAGAACAGTAAAAGGCTGGATTGAGTCAGCTAAGAAGGTGGCGGTACTTACACATACCAATCCGGATGGAGATGCCATTGGTTCAAGTCTGGCCCTGGCCCTGGCCCTGGGGAAGAAGGGGATAGATGCACAGGTGGTGATACCTGATGGACTGCCCGACTTCCTGCGGTGGCTTCCGGGCATTGAACGTTCCACTACATTTGCTTACAAACGGGATCGGGCTATTGAGATTATTGAGGGGGCAGATCTGATCTTCTGTCTCGATTTCAACGACCCAAAGCGAGTGAATGGGATAGAGGAATTCTTACATAAATCAAGTGCGAAAAAAATTCTGATCGACCATCATCAGGAGCCACTTCAGTTTACCGATGTTGCTATTTCAGAAACAGGGCGTGGATCCGTAGGCGAAATGATATACCTCTTCGTCAAAGAAATTTTTGAGGGCGAGGTGATAGATAAAGATATTGCAACCTGTCTTTACGTGGCCATTATGACCGATACAGGCAATTTTTCTTATGCAAGCAGCTATCCTGAGATTTTTCATATTGTTGGTGATCTGATGAATTATGACATCGAAAAAGATAGAATTTATTCCTCTGTGTATGATGCGTTTTCTGAAGATCGCATGCGCCTGCAGGGATATTGTATGCAGGAGAAGATGGTTGTGCTTCCACAGTATCATACCGCATATATCAGTCTGACTGACGCGGAACTGAAGAAATTTAATCACCGCAAGGGTGATACAGAAGGATTTGTGAATATTCCCTTCTCAGTGAAGGGCATTAAATTTACAGCCCTCTTTGTCGAAAAAAAGGATCGTATCAAAGCCTCATTCAGATCGCGCGGTAAGTTTCCGGTAAACCTGGTGGCTTCAGAGCATTATCACGGAGGAGGTCATATCAATGCAGCGGGAGGAGACTCCTTTCTTACCATGAAAGAGACCCTGGCCGGTTTCGAATCTCTTTTACCAGGATATTCTAATTTGCTCAGCGATGATTAGGGCATTCCGATTCTTACTTCTAATAAGTTCAATTCTGCACCTTTGTGCATGTGATCCTCCTGTGCAGGAGCAGAAGGAGAGTGGGCCCAATGAGGTATCAGAGCAATTTATCAAAGTAAATCAGTATATGCAGCAGCGGCATCAGGACCATATATCGGCTTTCCTGGAGCGGGTAGGTTGGCCAGCAGAAATGAGTCCCTCAGGACTTTGGATCGTTGTGGAGAAACCCGGGGAGGGTAGACGCATCAGAGAGAATATGCGGGTAAGTTACACTTTCCAATCTACCCTGCTGGATGGTACACCTTGTTATCAGTCAAGCATTGAGAATCCCAAACAAATCACAATAGGAACTGGTGGTGTTGAGTCCGGCGTTGAACAGGGTTTACAAAAACTGTCGGATGGAGCAGAAGCAATATTCCTGATTCCTCCCCATCTGGCGCATGGCAATTTCGGTGACCGTGTAAAAATTCCCGGAAATTCTGTCCTGATTTACCGCTTACAGGTTCTAAAGGTGGAGTAAGGTTCAGTAATTATATTATTTTTGCACCAGAAAGAAGAAATGATGAAGGTTTTGCGTAGAATAATTCCAGTTGCGGCACTGATTGCCGGATTACTATATATGACTTCCTGTGAAAAAGATTATTCGGAGCAGTATTCGATTAATCAGGAGCAGCGTTTTTTTGATATCTATGTAGGGGCCAATTATCCCGATGCAGTTCCGCAGGCAAGCGGACTCATCTATGTGGAAAATAAAGAGGGTTCCGGAGATATGCCGGGTGACAGCACCTGGGTACTTATAGAACATGTTGCTTATATGCTTAACAACAATCAAGTTTATGAGACCTATATTGAACGTGTTGCCATTGACAATCGCATACAGGATACTACAGCCTTATATGGTCCCTATAAAATAAGGAACGGCCTTTATAATGACGGTTTTACCGAAGGCTTGAATATGATGCGTGAGGGAGGAGAGGCCACTCTCTTGTTTACCAGTGATTTGGGATACGGTGCCACGAATACTGGTAAAGTAACAGCCTACAGCTCATTGAAGTATGAGCTAATATTGCTTGAGTTGCTGGGCGAAGATATAGAGGAGTACGAGGCAACAAAGATTGTGTCTTATACTGATACTATAGTTGGTGTGGATACCATATATGATGCATTAGAAGATGTGACCATGTACTATGTGGTGGATGAAAGCACTGATGGCCCTCCTGTAGCCATTGATTCCACCGTCCAGATTGCTTACAAGGGATATTTGACCGATGGAAGGGTGTTTGATCAGACCGTGGGCGAGAATTATTATGAGTTCGTAGTGGGCGATTACACTGCTGAAACCAGCCCTATCAGAGGTTGGCACCTGGGTCTTGAAAGATTTAAGGAGGGTGAGAAAGGAAGGTTGATTATCCCTTACCTGCTTGCCTATGGCGCATATGGAAAGTACACATCGCTAGGGAATGTAGCTATCCCCCCCTACGAAACCCTGGTATTCGATGTGGAGGTGATCAGTGTGGAACCGGAAGATGATGATGAAATACATCCCGATACGGAAGAATAATTCAACTATCGCCCCATAAGAAACAGAACCGGCCTTTTATGAAGGACCGGTTTTTTCTTTTTCCAGGCTCCGGCTGTTTTTGTATGGATAAACTCTGATTCAAGGGTAATGTCGGCTGCGATACAGATCA
>QMPQ01000096.1 GCA_003648635.1 Bacteroidota bacterium
ACGCGTAAACAACGGAGTAATAGTTTAAAACCGGCTAGTGAGGCCGGCATTCCGGTAACAGATTATGGACTGGCCATTGCATACATGCATGGCATCTACGAGCGGGCTGTGGCCCCCTTTGTTGAACTGGATCCCGAATCCATATCATATCTGTAGCATGGGAGTAAGAGAGATACTTGAGAAAGAGAGATTGGAGCGAGCAGATTTGATTACCCTGCTCGAGGCAAAAGATGAGGAGAAGAAACTCCTGTTTGAAAAGGCCACTGCAGTCAAGCTGGCCGAAATAGGAAACAAGGTACATTTCCGGGGCCTGGTGGAATTTTCCAATATTTGCGGAAAGGACTGTTACTATTGTGGCATCAGGAAATCCAATAAAGCCACTCACCGTTATAATGTGACAGATGAACAGATCCTGGATGCGGCCCGGTTTGCATTTGAGAATGCATATGGATCCCTTGTCATGCAGGCCGGGGAGCTGGAATCTCCTGCTTTTACACTTAGAGTGGAGAACCTTCTCAAGGAGATAAAAAAGCTTTCAAAGGGCAAACTGGGCATAACACTTTCCCTGGGAGAACAAAGCCGGGAGGTTTATGAACGATGGTTCAAAGCGGGTGCCCACCGCTACCTGCTGAGGATCGAAACCTCCAATCCCGCTTTATACCAACGCTACCACCCTACCGATACACTTCACGACTATGCCCGAAGACTGACCTGTCTGAAGACCCTTCAAAGAATCGGTTATCAGACCGGTACAGGAGTGATGATCGGCCTGCCCTTCCAGGATACCGGAGACATGGCCGACGATCTTCTGTTTATGAAAGAGTTCAATATCGATATGGTGGGCATGGGACCCTATATTGAGCACAAGGATACCCCACTATATGCATATAGAAATCAGCTGCTTCCCATTGAAGAGCGATTCGACCTGGCACTGAAAATGATCGCCACGCTTCGCATCCTGATGAAGGATATCAATATTGCAGCAGCCACTGCCCTTCAGGCCATCGATCCCCTGGGAAGGGAGAAGTCTATAAAAGTAGGAGCCAATATCATTATGCCCAATATCACTCCGGGAAAGTACCGGAACGATTATGCCCTTTATGAGAATAAACCCTGTGTGGATGAGGAGCCGGAAGAATGCAAGAATTGCCTGGATGTTAGGATTCAGCTGGCTGATGGAGAGATTGGATATGATGAATGGGGCGATTCGAAACACTTTCATAAAAGACTTGCAGGTGAATAAGGCCTCCCTAACTATCACTTTTTTGGTCCTGCTACTTCTCCCTGTCCGGCCGGCCATATCCCAAACAGGGAGCCCCACCTATCAATACCTTCATGGTGCCATGGTTCGTGGCGACACCTCCAAACAGGAACTGGCCCTGGTCTTTACCGGGGATGAGTACGCCGATGGCGGAATGCATATTGCCGATATCCTGAAGAAGCAAGGTATAAAGGCCTCCTTTTTCCTTACGGGCAAGTTCTACAGGAATGCTGAATTTGAAGAGTTTATTCAAGTTCTGGATACGGGTGGGCACTACCTGGGGGCTCACTCAGACCAGCACCTGCTCTATTGTGACTGGATCAAACGCGACAGCCTGCTGCTTACGCAAAAACAGTTCCGTGATGACCTGCAGGACAATTATAAGGCTATGGTCAGCTTTGGTATTAAAGAAGAGGATGCTCTGTTTTTTTTACCACCCTACGAGTGGTACAACGATTCCATAAGCACCTGGACAAGCCAGATGGGACTACAGCTGATCAATCATACTCATGGAACCCTGTCTCATGCTGACTACACGGTGCCTGGAACCGGGACTTATCGCAGCAGTGACGAAATCTTTCAATCAGTACTGGATTATGAAACATCGGGGTCAAACGGACTAAATGGTTTTATACTGCTTTCGCATATCGGAACCGTTCCGGAAAGAACCGATAAATTCTACTTTTACCTGGAGAAACTGGTGGAGGAGCTGAAATTGCGCGCTTACCGCTTTAAACGGATTGATGAACTCCTCGTTCAGTCACTACATTGAATCAGCATGGAAACCATCAGATCACTTGATTAAACACTTATAGCACATACCTATGGCAAGCGAAAAGGAAAAGATCATCAACGAGCTTGTTGGAACATGTGGGAATCCCTGCGGAGTAAAGAGAGAAATCACGAAAGAAGACAGAATATACTATTGTAAAAATCTAAGATTTGATGAAAGCTGATCTGCATATCCACTCCCTCTATAGCAATGATGGTGAACTGGGAATTCCGGAAATATTGAAGAATTGTCATAAAAATGGGGTCGACACCTTCTCCATTACTGACCACAATTGTGTTGGAGGTTCACGCGAAGCCATGCGCTTAGCAGCTGTTGAGGAAGGAATAAATTTTATTCCCGGCATTGAAATCGATTGCAACTACAAGGGATGCGATCTCCATCTGCTGGCTTACCAGATTGACCTGAAAAGTGACGATTTTGATACCCTGGAGTATAGCGTCCGGCGAAGGCACATGGATGCTATTCCGCAGATGATCAGTAATCTGGAACAGCTGGGGATTGTAATTGATCGGGACGAACTGATGAAGAAAAGTGGAGAAGAACCTCCCACCGGGGAGCTTTTTGCCGAGCTGCTTATTCAGAACCCCAACCAGCATTCAAACCCCAGGCTCAAACCATATCTGCCGGGTGGGGAGCGAAGTGATATGCCATTGATCAATTTCTACCTGGACTTCTTTGCTCAGGGAAAACCAGCCTATGTAAAGATCGATCACCTCGATTTCAAGGAAGCTGTTGCGCTTGTGCGAAACAATGGTGGTATTCCCATTGTAGCACATCCCGGTTTAAACCTGGAAGGGCGTGAAGAGGTGGTGAATGAACTGATGGATCATGGGGCTGCTGGGCTTGAAGTTTTCAATAACTACCACAACAACAAGCAAGTGGCTTACTTTGCAGGTGAAACAAGTAAAAGAGGTGCACTGATGACCTGCGGAAGTGACTTCCATGGAAAAAACAAACCTCTCATCTCGCTCGGACAGTACAATTTCCTGGAGAGTTACAGGGATTACCTGGAGGGAAGTGTAAGCTCTATTCTGAATTTTCAAAGAGATAAGCCAATAAAATGAAAAGAGGGATAATTTATACCATGTTGGCCATCCTCCTGGGAGCAGGATGCACGACCGGTCAGACGGATGAAGTTCCAGGTAACAGGGAAGTTGTGGCGTTGACTCCGGAACAGGCCAGTCACCTGGCTAAACTGCCTCTGGCATGTATGCAGACCGCCTATCCCAATAAGCTGGGGCAAACCCTGGGAAGCCAGGCCGATATGGGAGAACCACAGTTCTTGCACCCTGCCTTTTACGGCTGTTTTGACTGGCACTCAGCGGTTCACGCTCACTGGTCCCTGGTGAAGCTGCTAAAGATGTTCCCCGAACTGGAGGGGGCCATTGAGATCAGACAGAAGTTAGAAGAGAATTTAACAGCCTCCAACATCTTTACAGAAGTAGAGTACTTCAATCGTAGCGAAGAAAGTTCGTATGAGCGAACCTATGGCTGGGCGTGGTTGCTTAAACTTGTGGAGGAGCTTCATTCCTGGGATGATCCCATGGGTAATGAGCTGGAAAAGAACCTGCAGCCACTTACGGAACTGATTGTGGAGCGTTATAAAGCTTTCTTACCCAAACTGGTCTATCCCATTCGGGTGGGTGAACACAGCAATACAGCCTTTGGAATGAGCTTTGCCTGGGACTATGCAAATACCCTTCAGGATAGCTCCCTGAAGGCAATTATCGAATCGCGGGCACGTGATTTTTATTTGAGCGATGCCTCCTGCCCAATGGCATGGGAACCCAGCGGGTTTGACTTTCTTTCGCCCTGCCTGGAAGAGATTGATCTGATGCGCAGAGTCCTTGATGAATATGAGTTTCCAACCTGGATGGGTGATTTTGCACCACAACTACTGCAACAGGAATTTGTGCTTGAGCCTGGCAGGGTATCAGACCGCAGCGATGGAAAGTTGGTACATCTCGATGGCTTGAACTTCAGTAGGGCCTGGGTATTGTATGGTCTGGCCCATCAATATCCCGCGTACGAGCACCTGCTTCCTATTGCAGATGCACATGTGACTTATAGTCTGCCCAACCTGATTGGCGACAGTTACGAAGGGGGACACTGGCTGGGCTCTTTTGCCCTCTATGCTTTGCAGCTGTCGAAATAGATCCTGGAAAGCTATTTCATGCCTTTCAGCGATTCCCAAATTTATAGCCCACGGCAAGTTTTGATTTCACGGTGTTATTAAGGACCCAGTTGCTATGATCAAGACTCGTTCTAAATAATACATTCCCCAGTGTAAAGTTTATGTAATACTTATTTGCATTGTATCCCAGCATAGTGGATATGTCTAATTTGTATATGAATGGATCTTCAGGATTATAAGAACCGGATTCTGTCTCCACAAATTTATACATGAGCCCAATGCCAGGCGTAATAGAGGCGGATGCAAAAAAGTTTTTCAAAAACGGAACCATGGCGTTTAAACTGGCATGAACACCGGTACCAATCCCTGACAGTTCCACTATCCTGGATTCTTCATTAAAATAAGGGTATAATTCAGGAGGTACAATTGAACTATCTGCTGATGTGCGAGTTAAATAAAGAAATCCTCCCAATCCAAAAGAAATGGCGGACTTTTTTTGCCTGCCCAGCCCAGATTTCATTGCTGCCATGGAGTATTCCGATGCGTTGAAAATATACATATAGTCAACTCCTGAAGCAAAATCGCTTATATCCGAACGAAAGCCTTCCTGGTCTTGATAATTAAAATTATAGCCGCTATATGACTGAAGAAAGAAATCTATACTGTGATGATTTAGCATCATTGCTACTGTTAAATCAAATCGTTCCGTTGGTTCCTCGTTCTTGGATTTTATATTGAACGCGATATCCAGTATTATTTTCCTGGTACCTAAGCCGAATCCAACTCCAATGGGATTATTAGGTATATAAGCTAGCCTTTCGTCTCCGCTATTGAGCAAAAACCGGTTATTCTTATAATTGGTAAATAATCTGACTGACCAATTGTTAAGGTCGCGGTCAATGAAAAGCGTATCTATGAAAGATGGAAGTTTAATTTTGTCAAGAAAGATGGAGTCTTGTGAGAACAAGGAAGTGCTGAAAAATAACATGCAGAAAAAAAACAGATGCTTTATCTTCATAAGCTGAATCAAGTATACATTTCAGGTATCCATAAGTTCTCTTACAAGTTAATATATAAACTTCAAATTACCTCGCTGGAACCATCGAACTAAAACAGCATCTCATCGTAGTCTGTAGTTTTAATGGAGCACCCTGATCAGGGAGTCTCCTCTGCGGATGCCTCTTCTTCTGGAGTGATCCAGCCTCCCCCAAGTGCCTTGTAAAGATAGAGATAGGAAGAAAACATAGCTCCTTTGACTGCTGCAGTTTCCAGTTCCGCATTAAACAGGGATCGCTCCGTATCCAGAACCTCCAGATAGCCGGTTTGTCCCCCGTCATACCTTGCCCTGGAAAGCACAGCCGCATTGGTGGCAGCCAGTTTTTGCCTTTCCCTGGATTCTACTTCCCGACCGTAGGTATTTACATCAATCAAGGCATCATCCACTTCTCTGAAGGCATTTAATACCGCTTGCTCATAACTGTAAAGGGCCTGACGTGCCGTCTCCTTCTGAATATCGACCCTTCGCTTGTTCCTACCCCAGTTGAATATGGGACCCAGAATGCTTCCTCCCACACTGTACATAAGAGCATCACTGCTGAGCAGGGAAGACAGGTCACTGCTTGCCAGCCCAAAGGCGCCTGTTATGCTGAAGGAAGGAAAACGCATGGCCTGGGTCATCCCAATCCGGGCCGTCTCTGCGTAAAACTCTTGCTCGGCCTTGATAAGGTCGGGTCTTCTCTCAAGAAGTTCAGACGGAATCCCAACAGGTATATCCGGGGGGGCCACCTGCTCATCCAGTAATCCACGCTCAAGCATCCTGGGATTCTGACCCATAAGGATACTCAGGTAGTTCTCGGTTTGTGCCACACCCCGCTCATAAGCAGGAATGGCCGTAGCTGCTATGGCCTCCTGTTGCTGGGCCTGGTTCAGATCGATTTCAGGTACCATACCTTTATCGAAGCGCTGCTCAATGATCCAGAGAGATTCCATTCTGGTCTCCCAGGTATGGTGTGCTATGGCCAGGCGCTGATCAAAGTCAAGCAGTTGAAAGTAACCATCTGCAACGGCAGTTATAATTCCAATCTGTACCATACGCAATGCCTCCTCGGAGGCAGCAATTTCAGCCCGGGCGGCCTGGTTCGAACGCCTCACCTTGCCCCAGAAATCCAGTTCCCAGTATACATTGGGAGTGATATTGACCATCCCGCCAGCACCAGTTCCAGTACCCGCAGTTGAAGGGTTCCCATAGCTTCCTGAAATATCATAGCCAAATTGCGGATAGAGATCAGCCTTTGAAACACCCAGTACCGCATAGGCCTGCTCAATCCTGGACATGGCTATTAATATATCCTGGTTATGCTCCAGGGCGAGGTAAATCATAGTATCCAGTTCAGGTTCACTGAACAGCTCCCACCAGGCCAGGTTAATCATGGAGTCACCGGCGACACTATCGAACCTGAACTGCTCCTCTGCAGGAACGACAGGCTTCTCAAGCTTTGGTCCCACCATACAGGATGTTGCAGCAAGGGCCAGGATGGTTGATATCAATATGGGTTTCAAGATCTTCATCTAAAAATGGTTATTGGATCAATTATTAGATTCCTGTAGTTTTTCAGCACCTCTTTTTTGCTCATACTTACCCAGCTTCCCGATGAGCACAAACAGCATGGGATAAAAGAATACACCCAACAAGGTGGCCAGGGTCATCCCTCCAAGCAGTGCCATCCCCATCACTTTTCTGGCTTCTGCTCCTGCCCCGCTGGCAACAACAAGCGGGAAAATCCCAAGGATGAAGGAAAAAGCGGTCATCAATATAGGACGGAACCTGATACGGGCCGACTCAGTGGCGGCTTCCACCAGGCTCATCCCTTCGTCAAATTTCATCTTGGCAAATTCAACTATCAGGATGGCATTTTTAGCGGCCATGGCGATCAGCATCACCAGTGAGATTTGTGTGAACACATTGTTTTCAAAAGTCTCACTGAAAAAACGAGCTATCATTAAGAACAGCAGGGCTCCAAAAACCGCAAAGGGCGTTCCCAAAAGAATACTGAAAGGAAGCGTCCAACTCTCGTATTGTGCTGCCAGTATTAAGAAGACAAAAATCAAGGCGAAAAGAAACACTATATTTCCTGATCCTGACGCTGCCTTCTCCTGGTAGGACATGTTGCTCCACTCGTAACCCATATCAAAGGGCAAGACCTCAGCTGCCACTTCTTCAAGGGCATCAAGAGCCTGAGTGGACGAATAACCTGGAGCTGCAGCGCCTCCTATTTCTACAGCCCTGTAAAGGTTATACCTGTAGGTATATTCCGGACCTGAAATTTTTTTCACCGAAATCAGGGTTGAGAGCGGAATATCCTCCCCATCCCTGTTCTTTACAAAAAACTGAGAAAGCTGATCCTCATTCTGCCTGTATTGCGGCTCAGCCTGCACATAAGCCTTGTAAAGACGTCCGAAGCGGTTAAAATCATTTACATAGGCGCCTCCCAGAAAGGCAGAAATGGTGGTATAAAGATCATTTAGATCGACCCCTGTCTTTAATACTTTATCGCGGTTTATCTCCATGGAGCGCTGGGGAGTATTGGCCTGGAAGGTAGTAAATGCATTTCCAATTTCGGGACGCTCGTTTGCCGCTGCAATAAATTTTGTAGCCTGCTCGGAGAGGTAATCTATGCTGTTTCCTCCCTTGTCCTGGAGCATCATGGTAAAACCGGCTCCGGTTCCCAGTCCCGGAATAGCTGGCGGTCCAAAGGCAAATACCTGGGCATCCGGAATCCCCATATAAAATGCTATGTTTAACTTTTTTGCCAGTTCAAGTGCAGTAATATCACGTTCCTTCCAGTCGGTCAGCGTAATAAATACAACTCCCGAGTTGGTAGACATACTTCCCGAGAGCAGGTTAAAACCCGATACTGCTGTAACATATAGCACCTCTTCATATTGAGCCAGAACGTCTTCAATCTTGGTCATTACCGCATCGGTACGCTGAAGGGAAGATGCATCGGGCAATTGCATATTTACATAAATGTACCCCTGGTCTTCTTCGGGAACAAAGCCACCGGGAACAAATTTTCCAATGATCACAATGGATGCAGTAAGAACCACAATAAAGACCACTCCCCTTTTTAATTTTCTTATTAGGACATTGGTAAATTTCATATAACCCTCTGAGGCCCGGTCAAATCCCTTGTTGAATTTTCCGAAAAACCAGCCCAGTGGACCTTTCATGGGTTCTGGCTTTTTCAATAACAATGAACACAGGGCCGGGCTAAGAGTCAAAGCATTCAGGGACGAGAATACGACAGATACCGCTACCGTGATAGCAAACTGCTGATAAAGGCGGCCTGTAATTCCACCCATGGATGCAACAGGTATAAATACTGCCACCAGTACCAGAGTGGTTGCAATGACCGGTGCAGTAACCTCTTTCATTGCATGTATGGTTGCTTCCTTTGAGTTCATCCCTTTGGACAGGTTTACCTGAACGGCCTCCACCACAACAATGGCATCATCGACCACAATTCCAATGGCCAGCACCAATCCAAGTAGCGACAGCACATTGATGGTGAAACCCAGTAGCGGAAAAATGGCAAAGGCTCCAATAAGGGAAACCGGTATGGCAATGGTTGGGATCAATGTGGCCCTGAAATCCTGAATGAAGATGAAAACCACCAAAATAACCAGTAACAGGGCAATGATCAGGGTAATTACGATTTCTTTTATTCCAGCAGTAATGGGAAGAGTAGAGTCGAGACCCACCTCGTAATCCACTCCCTCCGGGAATGAGCCCTTCAAATCATCCATGGCAGCTGTTACCTGGCTGGCCAGATCCACTGCATTGGTTCCCGGGGCCTGGTACAGAGTAATAAGTGCGCATTCCTTATTGGCAAAGCGGGTCACTACATTGTAAGATTCCACTCCCAGTTCGACACTGGCCACATCACTGATCTTTACCTGCGATCCATCACTCAGGGTTCGGATCACGATGTCGCCGAACTCCTTCTCCGATATCAACCTTTCCGGCATCCTCACACTATAGGTGAAATCGGTGCCTTCAGGTGCAGGCTCCGCTCCAAACTTCCCCCCCGGGACCACCACATTCTGTGCCCTGATGGCATTTGTAATTTCCGGTACAGTAATGCCCAGGTGGGCCAGCTTATCAGGCTGAACCCAGATACGCATGGAATAGTCACTGGCCCCCAACACATTTACACGCCCCACCCCTTTGATCCGGGCCAGAATGTCCTTGATATTGATTAATGCATAGTTACCCAGAAAATCCTGGTCGTAGCGGCCATCGGAATAGAGCGAGACCGCCATAATCATGCTACTCATGGTCTTATCGGTATTCACACCGATCCGCTTCACCTCTTCGGGAAGCTTGGGGGTGGCCGATGATACCCTGTTCTGGGAAAAGACTGTATTCATATCCGGATCGGTACCCACCTCAAAGGTGATCTGGATTTTCATGGACCCATCATTGGCGTTGATGGATTTCATATAGATCATATTATCCACACCATTGATCTGCTGCTCCAGGGGTGTGGCTACCGATTGCTCCACATTCAGAGCGTTGGCCCCGGTATAGTTGGCACTAACCTCTACCATGGGGGGAGTGATATCGGGATACTGCTCCATGGGAAGGTTGAGGAGGGACAAGGTGCCAACAATTAAGATAACGATGGCAATAACCATCGCCACAATTGGACGTCTGACGAAAAAATTACCCATTAGTCCTGGTTTTCTGATTGTGAATTGGAAATATCAGCCATGACCGGATTTACCTTTGTGCCGCTCTTAACCTTTTGCAGTCCCTCGTATACAACACGCTCACCAGGAGCAAGTCCGGAGGAGACTATCATGTACATGGTCTCATAAGTGGAAACAACTTCAATCTTTCGGAATTCCACTTCATCATTTTCATTCACCACAAAAACATTGTAATTGCCCTGCATTTCCTGGACACAGCGTTGTGGTATTAAAAGTCCACCCTTAATATTGTCAATGATCCCCTGTACTTTTGCAAATTGGCCAGGACGTAAAATCATATTGGTATTGGGGAAAGATGCCTGAAGCAGAATGGTTCCGGTGGTTGCATTTACCTGGCGGTTGACAAATCTGATTTTCCCTTCCTCAGGATAGACCGATCCATCCGATAAAATCAGAGTCAAGCCCCTTCTGGCTCTGCTTTCTGAGATGGCATCTGCATAATTATCACTTATAAAACGGGCGATTTCCAGGTACTTCTCCTCAGGAAGATGAAAATTAACCAGGATGGTATCGATTCTGGATACTTCATTCAGAATTACATTGGTTATACCCCTTCCTACATAGTCGCCCGGATAAACTTCTGTTTTTCCAATGACCCCTGTAATAGGAGAATAGACCTTTGTAAATCCCAATTCGATTCTGGCAGATTCAAGATTTGCCTTAGCAGCATCCACTGCAGCCAGCGCTGCATCACGTTGAGCAACAGCGGCATCCAGGTCACTCATGCTGACCGCGTTTAAATCGGCCAGGGGTTTGATCCTGTTCAGGTCGCTTTTTGCTTTCACGAGCTGGGTGTTAACCTCAGCAAGTTTTCCCTGGGCTGCTGCAACTTTGGCTTCATAAGGCTCCGGAGCAATGGTATAGAGTAATTGACCTGTCTTAACTTCTCTACCCTCCTCAAAAAAGATTCCTTCAAGAAAACCATCCACGCGAGCCTGAAGAGCGATATCGTACAAGCCATAGGTCTGTCCGACAAACTCTTCCATCAAAGGAATATCCTGTTGTATGACTTCAACCACCTTCACCTGGGGGGGCGGCAGTTCACCTGCACTCTTCTCTTTGCAACCCGAAACGAAGGTGAACAGTACCAGGACAGAGCTTAGTACGAAAATTTGATTTTTCATAGGGGTAGTTAATTGATTTGAAGGAATACTAAGGTAGTTATTTATAAGATAACAGATATTTTACGAAACAGTTCCAAAATAGACCTGGAAAATGATGAGAAAGACTTTTATCATTAGTCCTGCTTCATTTTGCTGATTAGTAGTCTAGGAGCATGGCATCATAGATAGATATATATTTGCATATCAAATTAATATATCAGGATAATTCGCGAAAGAATGAAACAAAAAATTGGAAGTTTAGTATTTGCTTTAATTGTTGGTCTAGGAAACCTGTATGCTCAAGATGTAACAACAGTTGAAGCTACAGACAATGATATCAGTGATAACCTTGATTTGGAAGCTGTGGCTTCTCTGTTTGGAGAAGCAGAAGACCTTGAAGATTTTGAGAAAAAACTCAATGACCCTGACACCCAGATATCTAATCTGGACCTAAACGAAGATGGAGAAGTGGATTACCTGAGGGTAGTTGAGACCTCCAAAGATGAAACACATTTAGTCACCATTCAGGCTGTCATTGCAGAAGAACAATATCAGGATGTTGCAGTTATTGATGTTGAAAAAGGCAATGATGATGACACTAACGTACAGGTAGTAGGTGATGTATATATGTACGGACCCGATTATATAATTACCCCTGTTTATGTTCATCCTCCAGTGGTAGTTATTTGGTTTTGGGGGCCATATTATAATCCCTGGCGTTCACCGTATTATTGGGGATATTATCCTCCTTATTATCGCCCCTGGCGACCTTATCCAACTCCAAGATACCGGACAAATGTTCACGTACATGTTAATGTGAATAATTCTTACAGCAGAACTACAGTAAGGAAAAGTAGTACTTCGGTCGAACTTCAAAATAAAACGAGAAAGAATGATTTTGGTTCAAAAAATCCAGATAAGTCATATGCGACAAGGAATGAAGGTTCTAAGAGTAAACAAGATTTAAACAACAATAAGGGAACCGAGAAAGTCAATAATTCTAAAACTGAGAACGCTAAAGAGTCAACAGGTAAGAAAGTTCAGGACGATTGGAAAACAGAATCAGAGAAGCAAGGAACTGAAAGTAATGTGAAGGATAATAGGGCTTCTGTACCTTCAAATGAATCCAATGCTAAACCCGCAGCCAAACCTGCTGCTAAACCTGCTGCCAAACCTGCTACCAAACCAAAAAGTAATCCGAGAAAGCGATAGATTCTTAGGTACTTTAGCAGAGTATTTTGTACCGCCATGTATTACTGGCGGGGTGAGCTAAATTTAGGAGTGTGCTTTCTCCCGTTTATTTCCAAAATAAATCGCAAGCCCGCCAGTAAAGAACATCAACAAGCTATAAATGGCCGGGGTAATGGCAAGCTCGGTACTTCCCAGTAGAACTATGGCGATCGACATGGCAAGTGTTCCATTCTGAATGCCCGATTCGATGGATATGGAAATGGCCCTTTTATCCTTGATTTTGAATAATCTCGCCGAGTAATACCCAACCAGCATGGTGCTAACATTTAGAACCAGGGCAACAATTCCGGCCTGCTGAAAATAGGATACAATATTCTCCCTCTCCTTGATGAGAATTCCAATGATTACAAGTGCGATAACAATTCCAGAGGCCTTTCGCACAGGATTGGCCATCCTCAGGGCAAATTTTTCCCGGTAACGTCTGATCAACATTCCAATGATGATTGGGATAATGATGATAATGAAGATCCTTGTAATCGTCTCTACCACATCCAGCTGTATCATCTGCCCTTCATCCAGAAAATGGACTAGTGCAAAATTTATAATAAAGGGAATGGTTAATAAGGTGATGAAACTGCTTAAGGCGGTAAGGGTGACGGACAGCGCTGTATCTCCTTTCGCCAGGTGGGTGATCAGATTTGATGTGGGTCCACCCGGACAAGCAGCCAGGATCATAAGCCCAATGGCAATCTCCGGAGTTAAAGGAAATGATATTGCGATGGCAAATCCGATAAGCGGCAGAAGTATTAACTGGTTGACAAGACCAACAAAGATCGCTTTCGGATATATGATGATCCTTTTAAAATCGTCCATAACCAGCGATAATCCCATTCCTAACATAATGATTATCAGAGAGGCAGCCAGAAACATTGTTGAAATCTTGTCCATGATTCATAGATTAGTCAGAGTTCGAAATATAAAAATATTTTTTTACATGCTGGTTCAAGCAATCTGATTGTTGTAGGCTTATAAAATATCGTGAAAGACTCTTAATCTGAAAACCATATCATTGGTCTTAAAACTCTCTTCGGTTGTGATTATAGATCTGTGATATGACACAGAAAACTCAAGCCTGAAATCGGCGCAAATATCCTAACCCAGACCGGATGCTATCCTGATCAGATCATTAAACTGGCTGGCCTGATTCAGGTCCCAGAAGAACCAGCATCGTCGGAATAAACAACAACGGTAGAACTCTGAAAAGTTCATTTAATTCTTATAATTCGGACTGTAGAATCCCACTAATTATAGACAGTTTTTTTTCCGATTTTTGTGGCAAGGGGAATCAGTATTAATAAGCCTATTATTATAACCAGTAATGGCGTAATTGCAGCCATAGGTTCTGAAGAAAAATACTGACCGGCCACCAGAATCGCAACGGTGGGATTTCGCAGTCCGGTACCTACTGAAAGTATGATACGTGCGTTCCTGCTTTTTCCGCCGGTCAGGTATCCTATACCAAAAGATCCAAGAAAAAATATAAGAATAACTGGCAATGCACTCACATTTGATGCAATGACTTTTATATCCAGATAGACAATGGCTAGAAACAGCACCAATACAGTAATATTTGTCAATATTGCGAAAAAAGGCTGAATACGGATTGCAATATCTGAAAAACGGGCTTTAACAAAAAGAGCAATAAACAGGGGGATTAGCATTGAATATATTAATGTTTTGGCAATATTCCATGCACTTATGGATGCACCGGGAAATATCAATGGTACGACAACAGGCATGAGAATAATCGTGACTATTAAAAGTAATAGCATAAGCCCTACTGCACCGCCAACACGACCTTTTGCCGTTTCCACTATCTTTGGAATAAAGGGAGCACCACCACTAACAGATAGTAATATTATTCCTATCCGCACCCCTTCGGAAACAGGAAGTATCCAAACGATGCCAAAAGCAAAGAGGGGAACCAATACGAAATTAGCAATTAACGACAGCATCACCATTTTTTTGTTTTTAAATGGCTCAATAATTTGCCGAATCGTTAATCCCAATCCCGATGTTATCATGCTTCCTGCAACAAAGGCAAACATCAATACACCAACCACTACTTCTAATACTTCTTTCATAGACTGAAGCAGTTACTATGGACAAACTTTAGTTATGATTGTATTCGGTAACAATAGGCTTTCTGCCCATTGTTTTATCATTGAAATACTCATAGGCACAGATCCCTACAAATCCACCGGAAATATTAAATACCTGGGTGTATCCTTTCGCTTTCAGTGCAAGAACAGCATTGTATGAGCGTTGACCCGAACGACAATGGATATAAACCGGAACATCTTTGGGGAT
>QMPQ01000097.1 GCA_003648635.1 Bacteroidota bacterium
AGAGAAGATACCCTGACCTTTACAGAAGGGGTCTTTTTTGATTTGTTCGGAAGAGCCTTCCAGGCTATGTTCTGGGCCGACAATGGAAAAACGGGGAAGGTAATACCCGACCTGGGAAATATGTACCGGTATACAAAAAGGGGCTTTGATCTAAAAGAAGAATTTGTTGAATTCTATTTCTCTACAGGGCTATATAATTACTATATCGAAGCCTATCCGGAAGCACACCCGGCTTACAAACCTCTGGTAGCATTTATGCACAAAGGGGACCGGGAACTGGGATTGGAACAACTCAATCACGCTATCTCTCATGCAGTTTTCCTGAAGGTGGAAGCGACCCTGTTTATGTCCCTTATCCAGCTCAATTACAAAAATGATCTTAATTCAGCAGCTATCTATGCAGAAAGACTTGTAAAAGATTATCCCCGAAATATCCTGTACAAGGGGCACCTGATTAATATCCTCCTTCACCAACACAGATATGACCTCGTTAGAAATTTGTTAGAGCTTACCATCGCTCAGGAGGATCTCTATTCTGAGATGATACGAACCTATGCTGGTGCTTTTCTGGCTGAAAAAGAGGCCGGAGAGGAGATCCGGGCCAGAAGCGGATATATGGAAACCATAGAATTGGCCGAGACCTTTGGTCCCTTTGCCGAAATATACGGAGCCATGGGATATATGGGATTGTCACGCTTGCATGAAAAAGAAGGACTTCAGGACGAAGCGGAGAATTATAAGCGCAAAGCTTCCCGATTGACCAGCTACGCTTTTATTCTTGATGAGTAGTCCTCCGGGTCCAGGTAATCAACCACACCCCTACTAATGTTAGCAGTCCACCCACTAGCTGTACCCCTGTGGGAAACACCCCCAGGAAGATCCAGGCAAGCAGAAGTGTCCACACGCCTTTCGTGCTAATCAGCAGGGAAGTCTTTGTGGCTTCAATAAGCTTTAGAGCCTGGTAAGCAAAAACAATCACGATAAGGGTTTCAAGCAAAGAACCCAGGGCAAGATCCTTCCAGATATTCAGTGGAATGGAAGGCCAGGTATCGGCGCGAAAAAACAGAAGGGCCATTACCACAGCAAGTAAGAAAGAGCGAATCAGCGACATATACCCTGGTACCAGCAGGTGGTGCATCCTCCGGCCCACAATGGTGGCCAGCGAAAAGAGAAATGCTGCACTAATTACATAGACCGAACCGGGATCAAAAAAACCCGCAAATCCTCCCTCCCGGAAATTAATTACAAATATGCCCATGATGGTGATGACGATGCCGATCACCTGCGTAGTTCGAAACCGCTCTCTTAGTAGCAGGATGCCCATCAGGGTGACAAAAACCGGACCTATATTCCCTATAAAAGATACAACAGCAGGATTTTCCATAGCCTTAATAGCCAGATAGAAAAGCCCTGTTGCCGCGCCCTCCAGAATAGCGATCACGACCGCTACCCCTGTCTTACGTCCGGCATTTTCCCTTACATTTCTATAATCTCGCCTCAAAAAGAACCAGATGCCGTTCCATACAACCCCCATTGAAAACCAGAGCATACCAAACTGCAACATGGTCAGGAGGTTCAATGCCGACTTACTGAATACAAAAGATGCTGCAAGGGCCAGCGAGGCTACAAGGGCATACAGATAGCCATTTGTCTGATGACGATTCATTTGTTACTTTCAAACTTGAAAATCTGCATCAAATTAGCGAAAACCAATGACAAATTCGAAATCAAAGCTGTCGAAGAAGAGCCCGGATGCTGAGACCCTGCAACAGGATCCTGCTTACAAGATGGTGCTCGAGCTGGATTTCGACCAGATTATCCCTTTTGTCCTCACAAACATCCGAAAACGAGGTTTTATCCCATTGTTCTACATAAGCATCAATACAGCCTTCCTTTTTTTCATCATCCTGTATGCCATATGGAATGTAAGGTTAGGGTCTTTAAGCGCAGGAAAGATCTTCTGGCAAATTGTGGCGGGAGTCCTGGCCGGAAGTATCCTGGTGATTCCCCCGCATGAATTACTTCACGGGCTAGCATACCGAATCCTGGGAGCTCGCAAGATCAGGTTTGGAGTTGATCTTCAGCAATTCATTTTTTATGTAACTGCCGATCGTTTCCCCATCTCAAAAAGAGAACTGGCCTTCCTGGCCATGGTTCCCTTTGTTATTATGAATCTGGTGATTATCAGCCTTACTGCAGCCTGGGCCTCCCAGTTCACCTTGTTCTCAGCCACCCTATTGCTGAGTCACAACATCATGTGTATTGGAGACTTTGCTATGATCAGCTACGCAAGTAGCCAAAAAGGTGCACTATACACCTTTGATGATACTGTGAAGAAAAAGAGTTACTTTTTTGAAAGGAAAGAGTAGCTGCTACTGGGCTGCTTTTTGCTGCAACATTCTGGCTTTTTTTGCCTTCTTTTTGCTCACCTCAAACGTGGAGGGATCAATCTCGTAGGCCTTCATATAACTATCGAATGCTTTTTCAAACTGCTTAGTGCTCATAAAAAAATCACCTTTGGAGTCATAAGGATTGGCCTGATCAGGTGCCAGCCTGATATAGTTATCAAGGGCTTCTTCTGCTTTTTCGTAATCCTCCAGTTCCGTATATGCATAGCCCAGCTGATTATATGCCAATGGGAAATCAGGACATTCTCTTATAGCACGTTCAAGGGAGGTGATGGCCCCCTCATAGTCCTTAAAATACATTTGCTGCAGGAGGTACAAAATCTTATGAGTCTGAGGATCGGAAGGATACATGTCCACCAGATTCTGCAGATGTTCCACTACCTTTTCTTCTTGTCCGTCCACCAGGTATTTCAGGGCCATCCTGACCTGCTCCTCGGCTGGATTAAGCTGAGCCTCAGACTGGAAAGCTTTTTCGGCAGCTTCCTTGGATTCTTTGCTGGACATGTAATACATCCAGAAAGAGGCCATAAAAAAATCAGGGTCTAACTCGACAGCAGTATATAGGCTATGCCAGGAAAGACTCTGTTTAAACTGATCAAAAGCCACCACCCCGGTCTCATAGAGTTTAAGAGCCAGTTCCGAATCGGTGGTCACGGGCATGACCGAAGCCGGTTTCTCCTCGGTGCACCCAAAAATTAAAAGAATGGAAAAAGCCAACGCCGGGGTTAAAATCTTTAACCTCATTTTCTTAAGTTTTCCAATCTTACGTCCAATTCAAAAGTAGTACATTTCGGGACGATTGTCAAATCGGGTTGATAAACCACAGAAGATGAACTACTAAGAGCCGAAATTAGCATGCCAAAGGCGCTTACTCTTGTATTCCTGTTCCTTACCCGGTGTATGCTTCAATAATGCCCTTTACATCGTCAGGAGCAACCCGGCCATAAGTCTTGTCTCCAACCTGCACCACCGGAGCCAGTCCGCACGCACCTACACACCGGAGGCAAGAAAGAGAGAAGATTCCATCCTCACATGTTTCCCCCACCTCAATCTCCAGTTGTTTCTTAAATTCATTTAATACGGTTTCCGCACCCCTTACATAACAGGCGGTACCAGTACAGATCGAAATGGGATGTTTCCCCTTGGGAATCATGGTAAAGAAAGAATAGAAGGTGACCACCCCATATACTTTTGCAGCAGGCATCTCCATCTTCTCCGAAATAACCTCCTGGACCTCGGCTGGCAAGTAACCAAAGGTAGACTGGCACTTGTGCAGTACATTGATTAATTCGCCTTCCTGGTTGCCAAAGGAATCACATATGGAATGAATCTTATCCACCTGATCCTGTCTGAGTTCTATTTTAACGCTTGACATAAATATCTTAATTATTTGTCTTAAACCTGGAATATCTTTTTTCGCTTATCAAAATAGTGCGTATGCAACAATTCATGCGCTTTTTCACTAAGGGGCTCACCAAGAAACTCATCGTAGAGTTTGAGGATATATGGATTTTCATGAGATTTCCGGATGGTTTTTCCTTCGTCCTCCTTGTAGATCGCTTTGGTCCTGGCCTTCAAAATGGAAGCATCTCCATGGTGTAGGGGCTGACCACCACCACCGATACATCCACCGGGACAGGCCATCACCTCAATGGCATGGTATTTCGATTTTCCTGCCTTTACTTCATCCAGCAGCTTTCTCGCATTGCCCAGTCCATGTGCAATCCCGATATTTATATCCAAGCCATCAAAATCCACTGTTGCAGATCGGATCCCTTCCATTCCCCTGAGCTGTTTAAAATCAACCTTTTCCAGTGTTTTTCCTGTTTGGAGCTCATAGGCGGTACGAGTTGCAGCTTCAATCACTCCACCTGTGGCACCGAAAATTACTGCTGCTCCGGAAGACTCACCCAGGGGAGCGTCAAAATCATCTTCCTCCAGTTTATTGAGGTCCATATTGGCTTGTTTGATCAGGTGTGCCAATTCGCGGGTGGAGATGCTGAAATCCACATCCGGATTCCCGTCTACAGAGAACTCATCGCGCTGACACTCATACTTCTTGGCCAGACAGGGCATGATGGATATCACCACCATATCCTTCCGGTCCACCTCGATCTTATCTGCAAAATAGGTCTTGGCAATGGCGCCAAACATCTGCTGAGGAGAGCGAGCCGTTGAGGGCACATCTTTCAAATCGGGATAGTTATACTCGAAGAAGTTTACCCAACCCGGACAGCAGGAGGTCAAGATCGGAAGTTGTACACTCTCGTCACCTTCCAGATGTCTTTTCAAACGTCCCAGCAGCTCGGTTCCCTCCTCCATAATAGTGAGGTCGGCGGCAAAATCAGTATCAAAGACATAATCAAATCCGAGCTGCTTCAGGGCGGTAACCATCTGGCCGGTGACCCGGGTACCGGGCTCCATCCCAAATTCCTCACCCAAAGCAGCCCTGACGGCCGGGGCGGTCTGGACCACCACGGTCTTGGTAGGATCGTTAAGGGCTGCAATCACTTTGCCCGTATGATCCACTTCGGTCAGTGCGCCTGTGGGACAAACTGCCACACACTGTCCACAGTAGGTACAGGGAGAGTGCTCCAGATTCATCTCAAAAGCAGGAGCAACTACCGCTTCGAATCCTCGATTCACTGCATGCAGCGCACCAACGGTTTGGAAATCATTGCACATGGTCTCACACCTGCGACACATGATGCATTTGTCCAGGTCCCTGATAATGGAAGGTGAGGTATCGAGCCTGTAGGTCGACATCTCTGCATACTCCTGACCGGGGATCTCCCTGATTCCTAGTAAGACGGCCATGTCCTGCAGATCACAGTTTCCCGCTTTGGCACAGGAAAGGCAATCCTTGGGATGATCCGAAAGGATTAGTTCCATCACGGTTCTGCGGGCATTGATCACTCGCATGCTGTTGGTTCTGACAAGCATGTCTTCAGCCACAGCTGTGGAGCATGAAGGGGCCAGGTTTCTCCTGCCCTCAACCTCCACGGAACATATTCTGCAACCCCCTGGTTTGTTCTCAATATTCAGATCTTTCAAATCCATGTAACAGAGGATCGGTATATCAATATCCAGCTGTTTCGCGGCTTTGTAGATGGTGGTTCCCGCAGGGACCTCCACCTTATTTCCATCTATAGTAAGTTTAACTAGACTCATCTCTCTACGTTATTTTAAGATCACTGCATCGAATTTACATTTCTCCATACACGCTCCGCATTTGATGCATGTATCCGGATTGATCAGGTGTGGCTCTTTTCGCTCCCCTGATATACATCCTACCGGACAAGCCCTTGCACAGGCTGTACAGCCTATACAATTCTCCTCTACGATAAAATACTCCAGCAGGTCGGTACATACTCCGGATGTACATTTCTTGTCCACCACATGGCTCAGGTACTCCTCCGGGAAATTGTCCATGGTGGAGAGTACCGGGTTGGGTGAGCTCTGACCCAGACCACAGAGGGAGGTGTCTTTAATTACCTCACCCAGGTTCCTCAGGCGGACCAGATCACTCTCCTCGCCCTTGCCTTCGCAGATCCTCTGGAGCAACTCATGCAGGCGTTTGTTTCCGATCCTGCACGGGGCACACTTTCCGCATGACTCCTCCACAGTAAAATCGAGGTAGAAGCGTGCAATGGAGACCATGCAATCGTCTTCATCCATCACAATCATCCCTCCTGATCCCATCATGGAGCCATTGGCCACCAGGTTTTCATAATCAATGGGTGTATCCAGGTGTTTTTCGGTCAGACATCCACCGGATGGTCCACCGGTCTGAGCTGCCTTAAATTTCTTACCATCCTTGATACCACCACCAATCTCGAAGATAACTTCACGCAGGGTGGTCCCCATAGGAACCTCAATCAGTCCCACGTTATTAATTTTACCAGCCAGGGCAAATACTTTGGTCCCCTTGGAACTCTCCGTTCCGATGCTGCTGAACCATTCGGCTCCTTTTAAGATGATCACCGGCACATTGGCCAGTGTCTCCACGTTATTTACGTTGGTGGGTTTCCCCATATAGCCACTTTCCGCAGGGAAAGGAGGCTTCAGTGTTGGTTCGCCCCGTTCTCCTTCCATGGAGTGGATCAGGGCAGTCTCTTCGCCACAAACAAAGGCTCCTGCTCCATACTTCAAATCAATATCGAAATTGAATCCGGAACCAAGGATATCCTTTCCAAGCAATCCGTACTCCCTGGCTTGTTCAATGGCAATTTTCAAACGTGCGATCGCCAGCGGATATTCAGCCCTGATGTAGATATAACCCATATCGGAACCGATACAACGACCTACAATGGCCATGGCTTCAAGAACCGAATGCGGATCACCTTCCAGAATGGAGCGATCCATAAATGCACCGGGATCACCTTCATCAGCATTGCAAACCACATATTTCTGATCGGCTTCATTCTTCCGGGCAAAATCCCACTTTAACCCGGCCGGAAAGCCTGCTCCTCCACGACCTCTTAATCCGGAAGCCTTCATCAACTCAATGGTCTCTTCGGGTGTTTGCCTGGTCAGTACTTCCCCAAGGGCATGGTATCCATCCCTGGCGATATACTCTTCGATAATTTCAGGATCGATTATACCACAGTTTCGCAGGGCAATCCTAATCTGTTTCTTGTTGATGTTCTTACTGTATTTTGACATTTCCGTTCCTCCTAATTTCTTTCAATCTACAGTTTGGTAGTTTACCGGGATGATCCCATCCACCAGTTCACCACCTTTGATATATTTCTCAATGATTTCGTCGGCTTTTTCTCTATTAACTCCGCCAAATACAAGCGGCTCTCTTCCAGGGAGCCTCACCTCTATAGTAGGTTCTGCATAGCAATAACCCATGCAACCGACCTTGGTCACAGCGGCATCCACACCTCGCTTTTCCAGTGCTTCAGCCATAAATTCCATGGTCTCCCTGGCGCCGGAGGCAATTCCACAGGTAGCCATGGCCACCTTTACCTGCACAAGCTCTTCAGCCACTTCAACCTTCTCCCGGGTTTGCAATCCGGTTTGTTGTTCATCGCGGATCCTAAGCAGATCTGCAAGTGATTTAATCTTGCTCATAATGCTTCTTTATTGATTTTCCAATCATTGTAAAATGACAATTTTCAAGATGCTGTTATTCTTTTCACATTCATAGATAAAAAAAACCAGACTTCTGTGACACAAAGATACAACAAATCATTTCACCCCTTTCATGAGCCACAATTTTATAATAATTCTAAATAAAATCTGAAGATTCATTAACTTGGAGCATGGCAGAACTTATACGTTGCACCTGGTCCGGATCAGATCCGGTCTATGTGGAATATCATGACAAGGAATGGGGCTTTCCCGTACGGGATGATCGCAGGCAATTTGAATTCCTGGTACTAGAATCGGCCCAGGCAGGTCTAAGCTGGCTTACCATTCTGAAGAGGCGTGATGGATACAGAAGATTATATGAGGGATTTGATCCGGAAAAGGTGGTGCATTTTGATGAAAAACGTATCCAAATTATGCTCCAGGATACTGGGATTATAAGGAACCGGAAGAAAATTGAATCATCTATCAACAATGCAAGGCGTTTCCTGGAGATCCAGGAGCAATATGGGAGCTTCTGTAACTACTTCTGGGGATTTACGGATGGGAAGCAGGTGGTCAACTACTATAATGACATGTCAGAAATGTCAGCCACCACACCGCTCTCAGATACCATAGCAAAGGATATGAAAGGAAGGGGATTTCAATTCCTGGGTTCCACAACCCTCTATGCACACATGCAGGCCACTGGCCTGATAAACGATCACCTGGTACGGTGTTTCAGACATAAGGAGTGTATGGAGCACTAAGTCCGCTCACTTAGACCTCAACTTCTTATCCAAAATTTGCATTTCTGAAAAATATGTGATATTTTTATGATATCATTTTAATATCACTAAACTCACATGCCATGAAAAAACAGGAAGGAACATACAGGGCCATATCAGGGTATCTTATGCTTTTTATACTTCTGATTATTATTCTTGCAACAGTATTCACATTCATAACTGGATTAATATGGCTGGGGATCCCCCTTTGCCTGGCAGCATTCCTGATATCTATAGGATTTACGGTTGTCAATCCAAATGAATCATCCGTTCTAATTCTTTTTGGTGCCTATAAGGGAACCATTAAGACAAATGGCCTGTTCTGGGTCAATCCCTTTTTTGTACGGAAAAAAATATCCTTAAGAGCCCGGAATTTCGATAGTGAGACCATTAAAGTGAATGATAAAATAGGTAATCCCATCAAAATTGGTTGTGTATTGGTCTGGAAAGTGGAGGATACCTACAAAGCCGCATTTGAAGTAGATGACTATGTTCATTTTGTATATGTGCAGAGTGAAACGGCTCTGCGGAGACTGGCTGGTATATATCCCTACGACAATTTTGAGGATCATGATGCACAGATTACCCTCAGGGGTGGTGGTGATGAGGTTAATCATGAGCTTGAGGAGGAGATCAGGGAACGTCTGGAAATGGCAGGTGTTCATGTAATCGAGGCAAGAATCAACTTTATTGCCTATGCGGAAGAGATTGCAGGTGCCATGTTAAGAAGGCAGCAGGCCACTGCAGTGGTAGCGGCCAGATTTAAAATTGTTGAAGGCGCTGTTTCGATGGTTCAGATGGCACTGGAGCAACTTGCTGAAAAACAGATTGTGGATCTTGATGATGAGAAAAAAGCAGCCATGGTGAGCAATTTAATGGTTGTACTATGTGGAGATAAGGATCCAACCCCGATAGTGAATACAGGAACATTGCATCAGTAAAATGAGTAAAAAGAAAGCTTTTGTCCTCAGGGTAGATCCAGAAAAAATGGAAGCGCTGGAGAAATGGGCAGCGGATGAATTCCGCAGTACCAATGGACAGATTGAGTGGATCCTGGATCAGGCCTTACGGAAAAGCGGACGTTGGAAATCAGGCAAGCCTACTTAAAGAGGTCCTCATCTCTGATGAGCATTAGAATTGCAGAATGGGGAATGATTATATATTTCTCTTTGTTGAACTCAATCTCATATCCACTCTTCTGGAGATAGATTGCCTCATCACCCTCTTTTGGTTGCAGGGGCACGTATTTCACTTCATCGCCCCTGTCCTTCCAGGGCTCATCTGTATCCTGAATGGCAGGGATGGGGTATCCAGGCCCTACCTTTAAGACATAACCACTGTGTATCTGCTCCTTCTCCTGGACCCCCGGAGGCAGGTAAAGTCCAGATTTGGTTCTGTCTTGCTGGTTTTTTGGTTTAATCAATACCCGGTCCCCTATTACAATGAACTTGTTCAGATTCTTCTCTTCGATTTGCAGGGCCATCGGCTATCTACTTATATTTAAAAATCAAGATTCTCCTTGAGTATTTGCATGCCGTTGCGACTCACGGGTACCTTATTCCCATCCTTGAGTATCAGAACAAAGTTACTCTTTTCATAGGGTTCAATGCGTTCGATGCATTTGATATTAGCAATATAGGAGCGATGCACCCTCACAAACTGCTGCTTATCCAGGTGTTGCTCAAAGTACTTCATGGTTTGCTGCTTCAAATATTTGCCTTCATCAGTATAAATCATCACATAGTCATCCTGTGCTTCCAGAAAATTTATATCGTCAGTGGAGATAACGTGGATCTTACCGGTTTTTTTAATGACTACCCGGTGCAGTTTCTCATCACTCTCGGCAAAGTGCTGCCGTATCTTTTCGATACCACTCTCCCCTTTTCCACTCCCTTCTTTTGACTCCATCCGTGAACTAAGTCTTGAAATAGCCTCTTTGAAGCGCTCCTTTGAAAAGGGCTTTAAAAGATAGTCTACCGCATTCCTTTCAAATGCGCGTATGGCAAACTGATCATAGGCAGTGGTAAATATCACTTCAGGCTGATGTTCAAGAACCTCCAGCAGCTCAAATCCTGTTAGCTTAGGCATCTGGACATCCAGGAAGATGGCATCGGGCTTTAATTTATTGATGGCCTTCAGACCATCAAATCCATTGTCATACTCACCAATGACCTCCATCTCTGGAAAAGCTTCCAGGTAAGTCTTCATCAAGTCCCTGGCCGGCCGTTCATCTTCAACAATGATAATCTTTGTGCTAGTCATCTTTACATAAATATACGTGGAAATAAAATGGTAACAGTAAATACACCCTCTTTACCCGACCATTGAACGGCACCCTTCTCTTTATAAGCCAGTGCTATGCGTTGCCGGACATTCTGAAGACCTACCCCCGTCCCTTTCCTGGTAGGAATAGCGGGATCGTAATCATTGCTTATAACAGCTTTCATATATCCCTCTTCAGGAACACATGAAAATTTGATGGTCACCGGATCCACACTCTCATATACACTGTGACGGATCGCATTTTCGAAAAGAGGCTGAAAGATCATGGTTGGGACCGGGAACTTATCACACTCGCCGCTAATTTTAAACTCATATAATAGTTTCTCTCCAAACCTGACCTTTTCAATAGCCAGGTAATCCTTCATTCTGCCCAGCTCCTCACTCAAAGGTATATACTCATTTTCCCGATGTTTCAAGGAATACCTAAGAAAATCCGAAAGCCTGATAATCATCTCCCTGGCCTCTTCCGGATTGCTCATGGTCAGAGAGGCAATTGAATTTAGAGAGTTAAACAGGAAATGGGGATTGATCTGGGATTTCAGCATATTCAGTTCTGCTTCCCTCACCATTCCTTTCAGGCGTTCCTCCTGCTGGGACCTTTCCTGTAGCTTCTGATTGTTGGAGACCAGGTAATAGATCAGTACCAACACCAGGTAGATAAGTCCGCCCAACATGGACCTCCAGACCACTGTCCTGTTGAGAAATTCGACATAGTCCGCCTGACCGCTAAAGATGGCATTCAGCATTGCATAGCTTAACAGGACCCAACTTCCCATGATAACCAGGCCAGCCACCACATGTGCCAAAATAGAATAGAATGGAGATTGCCGCTGAAATGGGATATACCGGGTGGGATACCAGGCAAGCAGACCGGTGAATCCAAACAAAAAGCTGGAAAGTAAGGCATCGCTTAACACAACCTGTAAGGGAAAGTCAAAGACATACAGGTAGAGCACACCCAGGGTGGCTGCAACCATCAGCCAGACCAGGGAATAGATCAGAATGGACCTCCTGTTTCCGGTAATGGGATGACTCATGCTCAGTGATAATTTACAATCTCACCACCGCCAAATACACTCACCCCTGTAATATGAAGACTCCTGTCTGAATCGGAAACCACAATGGATTTGACCCGCTTGTCGGAGAAACCGCCAAAAACCGAAGTCACTTCCATCTTCACTTCCCAGCTTTCCGGAACAATTAATTTGGTCCCCCCAAAGATCAGGACAACCTCCAGGTAATTCTTGCCAGGAGCCAAATTTCCACGGGTAAAATCAATTTTAGAACCACCGAAAATATGAGTGATCTTCCCACCCTTGAAATTTTGGGAATGAACGATCCTGTCTCCGCCTCCAAAGACAGTGACATCGTCAAGCCAGTCCTCACTGGAAGCACGCTTTTTATGTCCCCCGAAGTAGGTTCCCCCGCCACCATGTCTTCGACTGCCGAAAATTACCACCAGTCCAAGCAGAATCAGCATTGCTGGCCAGAATAGAGAGCGCCAGTAGTCCGGCACATGAATGATTCGCGGAAATAGGAAAAATGATCCTACCGCAATCAAAATGATCCCGGTACTCTTATTCTCCTTGCTGGAAAGCATAACCAATCCAATCAATACCAGCAGAGCCTGCCACGTAAAGAGAAAGTCCCTGAGCCGCCACGGGATAATATCCGCCAGGTCGGCAATTAGGAACAAACCCAGGAACATCAATACAATGCCCAGTAGCAGATGCGCTCTTCCTGATCTTTTAAATTGACCTGGAGGTCTGTCGTCTTGTGAGTGTCCCTCTCCGGGCTTTTTGTTTTCCCAATCTGAATACTTTTCCATAGTAGTGTAGCTTATAGGATCAAATGTAATATGGAAAGAGGTGTTCCGGAAATAAAAATCGGCCAAAAGCTACATTTTACCGGTAAATGGATGCTAAACGCTCCCTTGAAGATTTAATAACGATTCAACCACCGGTGCCTGCTGGCCACATCGCCAAACCTGGCCACAAAAGTAAATTCGTGGGTACCATAGGTATGTTTCATTAGTCCGCTCAACCCGATATCGAAAGCATAACCGAAGACCAGGCGATCTACCCTTACACCTGCCAGTATTACAATAGAATGCCCGGTTCGATAAGTCAATCCACCCCAGAAATCCTGTTTGAAATAGCACTTTCCACTGATATCGACCTGCATCGCTCCGCTTTCGGCAACCTTGATGTAAGCAGACGGACTGAGGGTGAGATCTCTGTTAACCATGAAATCATAACCTCCCAACAGATTATAGTTCCTTTCTAAAATCATGGTTTCATAGCCCTGATCTCCAAATTTGACGGCAGATTCCAGAAGCTGGTCCACCGAAGCACCAACCCAGAAGTCCGGGTTGGAAAGGTAAACCCCAAAATCAGCATCGGGGATGAAGACCGCTTGATGAACTCCACTCCAAAGATTATCGTCCGGAATCTCCAGTTTTATCCTGCTGTCATCCAGCTTGTACTGAGTTCCCACCATAGAGAGACCAAAGGAAAGTTGTGCACTCTTGAGATCTATATGATAGGCATAGGTAAGTTTTATTCCGGTCCGGTTCACTGCACCATTCCTGTGATTATATATATATCCTCCCAGACCAACCCGGCCTCCCCTTGATGCTGATTTGCCACGTCTTCGAACAGACTTCGACCTGGAGATATGGCTCTCCTGCATCAACCTGGTCTGGAAGCTCAGGGCATAGGTGGCAGGACCATCCGTTAGACCAATCCATTGTTCCCGGACAGTAAGGTTTGCCGCTGCATACCCTTCTGCACCTGCAACTGCAGGATTCAATAAGAATCCATTCAGCATATATTGACTATATACGGGCGACTGCTGAGATTTTCCCTCGACCAGGAAGATCAACAGTAGCATAACTATATATATGAGCCTTCTCATTCTTATTTAATTACAGTCACATAACCCACATAGTTCTTATCACTTCCATCGTTAAAAAAGACCACAAAGTGATAGGAATCAACGGGTACAGGCCTTCCATCCATCTTGTTCCCATCCCATGGCTGAGGGTAACCCGGCTCCGATTTCCATACCAGTGTTCCCCACTGATCGTAAATCTCCACTTCCGCCTGGGGGAATTCCTGTAAGGCATATAAGTTCCATACATCGTTTACACCATCCCCATTGGGGGTGATAGCAGTTGGCGGATCAAACAGTTGATAGATGTCACACTCTGCTATAAAAACCGTATCCCCCCCCACACATCCATCAGAATTTCCTACCTCCACCCAGATCTCCTGGTTCCCGTCTTCATAAATGGTTATCTGCTGACTGACATCGCCCGTGGACCACATGTAGCTATCTCCGTCTGTTCCTGCATCCAGCACCAGGCCCTCATCCACACACACCGATGTATCTGGTCCCAGATCCACAAAGGGGACCTCATAAACCGTAACATAGACACTGTCTTTTGCGTTACAGCTAAATTCATCCCACACTTCAAGAATCACCCATCCTTCCTGATCTGTGGTGTAACCCGGTTCAGTACTTCCGTCCTGCCATAAGTAGGATGTGTAATCTCCGTCCGGATCTATGGTTATTGAAGTCCCGCTGCAAATGCCCGTATTCTCTCCAAGATCAAGTTCGGGTCCGGTGACTTCAACCTGTATGCTTATGGGTGAGGATATACATCCATTCACTGAGATTTCGGTAAGTTCTAAGATTCCTGAAACTTGCTGATCACCCCAATCCACATATATGGTAT
>QMPQ01000098.1 GCA_003648635.1 Bacteroidota bacterium
CGAAAACAGATTTACGCTACCGCCTTTACCATTTATGGACTGGCCGAGTATTACATGGCCTGCAGAGATGATCAGGCACTAAAAACTGCCAGGGGTCTATTTCGTGATCTGGAGGCCCACGCCTTTGACCGGGAGTTCAATGGCTATACCGATGCCCTTTCCCGGGACTGGAAAGCCCTGGAGGATATGCGCCTAAGTGAGAAAGATCAGAATGAGAGTAAGACCATGAATACCCACCTCCATATTCTGGAGGCCTATGGCATGCTCTTCAGGATCTGGAAAGATAAGGACCTGGAGAAGGCACTGGAAAACCTGATCCGGCTCTTCCTGGAAAAATTTGTGGATCAGGACAGGAAGCAGTTAAATCTCTTTTTCGATGACCACTGGAGCCTGAAATCCTCATTAATTTCCTACGGTCACGATATTGAGTGCTCCTGGCTGCTCCATGAGGCTGCCGAGATTCATGGTGATCCGGGACTAATAAAAGAATGCGCAGAGTTGGCTGTACATATGGCCCGTGCCAGTGTTGTTGGATTGGCCAGCGATGGCGGACTCCATTATGAGTTTTTTCCGGAAAGGATGGAGCTGGATAGTGATAAACACTGGTGGCCACAGGCAGAGGCCATGGTGGGTTACTTCAATGCCTATGAGCTTTCGGACAATGATAAGTTCCTGGAGATAGCGCTGGGAAGCTGGACCTTTATAAAGGAGCAAATAATTGACAGGGAAAAGGGAGAATGGTTCTGGAGCGTTGACAACCAGGGAAATCCCCAAAGGGAGAAAGAGAAGGCCGGATTCTGGAAATGTCCCTACCACAACGGAAGAGCCTGTATGGAGCTGATCCGACGAATAGATGAAAACGAAAATCAATCATAAAATACAAAGAATCATGAGTCTGTATAAGGAACGCCAGGATAAGATCCGTAAAGAACATGAGGCCCTGCTGAGCAGGACGAACAAGGAGCTTTACAGCACCAACGGCATCTTCAGCCGGTATCAAAACCCGATACTGACTCGCGACCATTTCCCAATGGAGTGGCGCTACGATTTCAATCCGGAGACCAATCCCCGCTTTATGGAACGGATCAGTTTCAATGCAGCTTTTAATGCAGGAGCCATTAAGTGGAATGGCTTATACCTGCTGGCAGTTCGTGGTGAAGGCAATGACAGAAAATCTTTTTTTGCCATTGCCGAGAGTCCCAACGGGGTGGATAATTTCAGATTCTGGGAGCGACCCCTGACCATGCCCGAGACAGAAGATCCCGACACCAATGTATATGACCTCAGGCTGACGGCCCATGAGGATGGATTTATCTATGGAGTTTTTTGCACCGAACGAAAAGATCCCAAGGCACCTGATGGAGATACCAGTAGCGCGGTGGCGGCTGCAGGTCTTGCACGCACCAGGGACCTGGTGGATTGGGAAAGGCTTCCCGACCTGATCACTTATGGCGGACAACAGCGCAATGTGGTACTCCATCCTGAATTAATCAATGGGAAATATGCCTTCTATACCCGTCCACAGGATGGTTTTATTGATACCGGTTCAGGAGGTGGAATTGCCTTTGGATACTCCGACTCCATGGTTCATGCAGAGGTAAAGGAGGAGAAGCTCCTGGATGCAAAAACCTACCATACTATCTACGAATTGAAAAACGGACAGGGGCCTGCTCCCATCAAGACCGAGCAGGGATGGCTTAACCTGGCCCACGGGGTTAGAAACTGTGCAGCAGGGCTACGCTACACCCTTTATATGTTTATGACTGCAGCGGACGATCCCACCAGGGTGATCCACAAGCCAGCCGGGCTCCTAATGGGACCCCTTGGTGATGAGCGTGTGGGCGATGTCTCCAATGTTCTCTTTACAAACGGGTGGATTGCCGATGACGATGGCAAAGTGTTTATCTACTACGCCTCGTCCGACACCCGTATGCATGTGGCCACCTCCACCATTGATCAGCTGGTGGACTACTGCATGAACACAGCGGAGGACAGGCTTCGCTCAGCAGCTTCGGTTCAGGCCATCAATGCGATGGTGGACCGGAATCTTAAACATCTCGGCAAGTAGGACTTAGCCCAACACCACTTTCACCTGGTTGACGCTACCCTTTTCACAGATGGGAACCAGCTTGCCTTCGAGCTTCTCACCATTGAGCAGTAAGTCCTTCACCCCGGCAGAGACATGATCGGGATTGGTGACCTCAATGCGATAGGTGGCTCCTCTGAACTTGCGTGTCACTGTATAGCCATCCCAGGCTTTGGGAATAACCGGAGAGATCAGCAAACCATCAAAGTCGGCTCGAATACCCAGGATATACTGGGAAATGGCGTAGAAATTCCAGGAGGCGGTTCCGGTAAGCCAGCTGTTCTTGGCCTCTCCCGGTTTAAAGGCATCCTTTCCGGCAATCATCTGGGAGTAAACATAGGGTTCGGTCTTATGCAGATCGCTGATCTCCTCCAGGTAGGGCGGACAGATCTTTCGGAAGTACTCCCATGCCGCATCCCCGTTTCCTTCCAGGACCTCGGCAATCATGATCCAGGGATTATTGTGACAGAAGATCCCCGCATTCTCCTTATACCCTTCGGGATAGGTGCTGATCTCTCCGTATTGCACATAATATTTTGTGAAAGCAGGATTGTTCAGTACAATACCATATTCACAGTCGAGTCGCTCCTTCACCGAGTCAAGTGCTGTTCTTGCACGACCATCCTCCAGTCCGATCCCGGCCATAATACACATGCCCTGCGATTCAATAAAGATCTTTCCTTCCTCACGTTCATCACTACCCACTTTTCTTCCAAAATGATCGTAGGCCCTGATAAACCACTTTCCATCCCAGCCATGCTCTGCAACTACCTTAAGCATGGCATCGATATGCCCGACAGCTTCAAGGGCCTCCTCACTCAGACCGCGTTTTTCACACAGCTTCACAAAAGCATCACCGTATAATACAAACATCCCTGCAATAAAGACCGACTCTGCCACCCCACCCTCCTTGTTCTCGGTGGTCTGAAAGGCCTCCCCTGGAGTTTCCGAGAAGCAGTTCAGGTTCAGACAATCGTTCCAGTCGGCCCTGCCGATCAAAGGAAGTTTATGGGGCCCCAGGTTATGGACCACATGATAGAAGGAGCGCTTCAGGTGCTCAAACAGGGTGGCCTTATTGCTTTCATCGTTATCGAATGGAACCATCTCATCCAGGATGGTCCAGTCGCCGGTCTCCTTGATATACTCATCACATCCAAGGATCAGCCAGAGTGGATCGTCATTGAAATTACTGCCCACTGCATCGTTTCCTTTCTTAGTCAGGGGCTGGTATTGATGGTAAGCACTTCCATCCTCGAACTGTGTTGAGGCGATATCGATAATGCGCTCCCTGGCCCGTACAGGTACCTGATGCACAAAACCAATCAGGTCCTGGTTAGAGTCACGGAATCCCATGCCTCGCCCAATGCCCGACTCAAAGAAAGAGGCTGAGCGGCTAAAGTTAAAAGTAACCATACACTGGTACTGGTTCCATATATTTACAGCCCTGTTGAGCTCCTGTTCGGGGTGCTCCAGCTGGTAAACAGACAGCAGATCGTCCCAGAACGCGGCCAGTTCCTCCTTAGCTCGATCCACATCAGCCGAGTTTTGAAACTTAGCAATCATCTCTTCAGCCGGAGCTTTGTTGATTACCTGATTCTCCACAAACTTATCTGTCACCGGCACTTCCACATAGCCCAGCACAAATACCAGCTCTTTTTGCTCACCAGGTAAGAGTTCAATCTGGAGATGGTGAGAAGCCACGGGCGACCATCCATGAGCATGGGAGTTGCGCGACTGACACTCCATGACCGCATCGGGAGCGTCAAAGCCATTGTACAATCCAACAAATGCCTCCCGGTCGGTATCAAGTCCGGCGACCTTCTCATTGACCGTGTAGAAAGCATAATGATCGCGCCGTTCCCTGTATTCTGTCTTATGGTAAATGGTCGAATCAACGATCTCCACCTGACCCGTAGAAAAGTTTCGTTGGAAGTTGGTGTTATCATCCAGGGCATCCCAAAGGCACCATTCCACAAAGGAGAAGAGTGAAAAGGAGCGCATCCGGTCGCTGCGGTTGGTAAGCTTCACTCGCTGCACTTCACCATGATAGCCTATGGGCACCATATAAAGCACCTCTGCTTCCAACTGATCCACTTCACCAGTTATTTTTGTATAACCCATTCCATGCCGGCACTCATAGCGGTCCAGTTCGGTTTTTACGGGCTTCCATCCCGGCGACCACACCTTCCCGTTCTCATTGATATAAAAATATTTGCCTCCGTCATCCACAGGCACATTGTTATACCGGTAACGTGTTAATCTCCGAAGGCGTGCATCCTTATAGAAACTATAGCCACCTGCAGTATTAGTTACAATGGAGAAAAATTCCTCACATCCCAGATAGTTGATCCAGGGATAGGGGGTACGCGGATTTGTAATTACATATTCTCTATTTTGATCATCAAAATGTCCGAATTTCATGGAATACAGAATTTAGATTTTTTTGCCTGGGTGTTTGCAATGTACTTAAATTTACAATGACTACTTTTATATAAATACAAGAGAATATGGATCATCCTACCTATCTGAAAATGGCTGTCGATGAGGCCTTCCTGGGTATGCGGGCCGGAGAAGGCGGGCCCTTTGGAGCCATTATCATCAGGGATGGGAAGATCATTGGCAGAGGACATAATACTGTATTGAAGTCAAATGATCCCACTGCTCATGCCGAGGTAAATGCCATCCGGGAAGCCTGTCGGCTAGTAAAGAATCCTCACTTAAGCGGGGCCGTCATTTACTCCAATTTCGAACCCTGTCCCATGTGCCTGGCAGCCATCTATTGGGCCGATATTCGTTCACTCTATTTCTGCAAAGGGCGATCCGATGCAGAGAAAATCGGCTTCATGGACAAACACCTCTATCATGAATTATCCATAAGAGAAGACCAGAGGGAAATTAAAACTCACCATGTTTCTGTTCCGGAGATGGAGCAACTGATGGAGGAGTGGATGAGATTGGAAGGGAAAAACCTCTACTAATATTCCTTAGTTCTATTGGAATTCAGTGATCATCTGCTATTTTTATAGTTTGATCAAGCTAACTAAATCTTATCTCATCATGGACAGAAGAAATTTCATCGGTAAATCAGCCGTTGCTGCTGGTGCATTTACTATTATTCCAAGCCGCGTTATGGCTAAAGATTCAAAAAAATCAATCACCCCAAGCGAGACAATAAACCTGGGATATATTGGAGTAGGCAAGCAGAGTCTCCATTTAGTAAATGCGCTGGCTAAATGTCCGGAGACCATGGTGCTGGCTGCCTGTGATGTGGACATAAATAAGCTGGAGCGTTTTAAAGGATTAGCAGAAAAAGCCAACGCCGGTAAACTGGATGGGGGAAGCCAGACGGTTGATACCTACGAGAATTACAGGGAACTGCTGGAAAGAAAGGATATTGACGCAGTTGTGATCGCTACTCCCGACCACTGGCACGCCATGATCGCCACTGATGCAGCAAAAGCAGGCAAAGATATCTATTGTGAAAAGCCCATGGCTCTGACTGTGGCTGAAGGAAGGGCCATGGTGGATGCAACCAGAAAATACAGCCGGGTTTTTCAAACCGGGAACATGCAGCGTTCCTGGAGGAATTTCAGACATGCCTGTGAGATGGTTTCCAACGGATACATTGGCGAAATTGAAACGATCAATGTAAGTGTGGGGGATCCAGTGATGGCCTGCGAACTTCTTGCGGAGCCTGATCCTGATTTTCTGAACTGGGACCTCTGGGTCGGTCCTTCACTTTTTAGAAACTATAATTCGGAACTGGCTCCTTCAATAGCATTTAACGGATATCCCAACTGGAGGAACTACAGTGGTTTTGGTGGCGGAATGGTTACTGACTGGGGTGCGCATATGTTCGATATAGCCCAGTGGGCCATGGGCATGGACCAATCCGGACCGGTAGAGTTTATCGCTCCAGAGCCTGGTGCCAAAAGGGGAATGAAGATGATATATGAGAATGGTGTGGTTATGAACCATGTAGACTGGGGCAATTATAATGCAGTTCAGTTTCTTGGATCGGAAGGCAAGATTGAGGTAAGTCGCGGTTTTTACCGTTCCGATATTGAAGGCTTGACCGATTTTGAACTGAAAGAAACCGATACACCGCTTTACAAGAGTGATGACCATTACCAGGATTGGATCGATGCCATCAAGAACAGGACCCGTCCGGTCTCCGATGTGGAGACAGGTCACCGGACCGCTTCACTGTGCAACATCGTAAATATCGGGTATACCCTGCAGCGCACCTTGAAATGGAAACCTGCTCATGAAAAATTCATTGATGATGATGATGCCAACAGCATGCTCACCAGACCGTTCCGTGGATCATGGGATTTTCATGACTTTTAGAGAATAATCGTAAATTACCTCCATGAAAGAACGAGCTTTACTGCTCTTCATACTTTTTCTTCTACTAAGGCCCAATGCCGGGCACGGTCAGGATTTTCCCTCAGCGGAGATCCTGACTGCCGATGCGGCCTGGTGTGATCTTGGCGACAATCTGACAGTTGCTGAGATCCTGATTACCGGGGAAATTGACACCTCGCGCTTCGACCTGGTGGTAGGGATCCAGGGAACCAGGGATACGCTGGTCAATCTCCCCTCGGGTATCTTTTCCCTTTACCTCAACAATCAGCTGGGCCGCAATGAATATATCGTTTATAAGCTCATTGAATATCAAGAATACTCCACACTTGAGAACGATGTATACGACACCCTGATCATGGAGGTATATCCCTGGCCGGAAATGACTTTCTCTGCGGAGTACGAAAGCCTCTGCAGTCCGGCCGAGATTGTATTCAGGGCCAAAGAGGGCTACCCCAGCTATACCTGGGATTTCGGAGATGGAATTATATTAGGCACAAGTACCAACTGGATCAGCCATACCTATATCAGCCAGGAGGATGTGGACGAGCTCAATTTCCAAACCGGGCTCAGGGTGAGAACAGAATTCGGCTGTGTGGATACCGTCAGCGATCATATCACTATCTATCCTACCCCCAATGCGGATTTTCAGGTGAGTCCTGTTTTACTGTTTTATCCTAATACAACTGTTAATCTGAGCAATACCACCACTGCTGGGAGCTGGGATTTCATATGGGATTTTGGAGATGCGTCCAGGAACTACACAAGAGATCCCGGCGAACATGTTTACTCTAGCTGGGGTGTTTACGATATTGAAATGGAATGGTCCTCCCCCATGTGTTCTGGCTCTGTGACCAAACAGATTGAGATACGTCCCCCGAAACCTGAAGCAAATTTTTCGCCCGAAACATCGGGTTGCCCGCCCCTGCTGGTCTCCTTCATTAACAACAGCCTGTATGCCGAAACTTACCTGTGGGACTTTGACGATGGCAGCTACTCTACAGAGGCAAATCCAGATCATCTTTTTCAGGAAAGCAAATCACACCATGTGAAACTAGTTGCTACCGGGCTTTCAGGGAAAGACAGTACTGAGCAGATTGTCACAGTATTTGACAGGCCTGTTGCTATGTTTGAGCCCAGTACCACTGAAACAAACAACCTGGAAGCGGAGATTAGCTTTGACAACAATTCGGTGGGCGGCATCCGTTTTTTATGGGACTTTGGTGATGACGGTAGCTCCGAGGAGGAGAGTCCCACACATATATTTAGCTCCAGCGGGACCTATACAATTACACTTTATGCATGGAACAGCGATGAGTGCACCGATACGCTGATCATGGAGGACCTGATACACATTTCGGACGGTGAAGGTAGTGCTACATTTCCCAATGTTTTTAGATGGAACGGATCAGGCCCTACTGGTGGCCACTGGACACCGGGGAGCATTGATAATACCGTTTTTCATCCCGATATAGAAAATGCAAACGAATTGAGATTGATAATCTTTTCAAGACTTGGACATAGAGTTTTTGAAAGCAATGAGGTTTATGTAGGTTGGGATGGCTATATAAATGAAAGTGAACTCGCTGTTCAGGGTGTTTATGTTTATAAAGCATGGATTACTTATTCCAGTGGGGAACAGGAAATCCTAACAGGCGATGTAACCTTCCTGCATTAACAAATAATAATCTATGATGAAAAAAACCTACCTGAGTGTCCTTATATCCCTGGGCCTTATGCTGATCAATTTACATTCAGCATATGGGCAGGATCCGCTCTCTCCGGAAGAACTTCTAAAGCTAAAAACCATTGGAGCAGTACAAATCAGTCCTGATAAAAAGGAAGTGATATATAGTGTATCAACTCCAAGGGGACCAAATGATAAACCCGGATCATCTGCCAGACAATATTTACGTGCCTCCCTGACCGACTGGGTACCAATCCCTCTTTTTGAAAATATAGCCAATGTCAGCTCACCCCAATACAGTTCCGATGGCAAACACATTGGCTTTCTATATGCAAAAAAGGGTGAACCCCGGCAAGTCTGGGTGAGGAAGTCTTCAGGAGGCAGCATTAAAAAGCTTACCAATGAACCTTCAGGAGTCTCACAATTTAAATGGCAGCCCGGAAAAAACGGAATCGCCTACCTATCAAAGACCATGACCACCGATCGTGAAAAAGAATTGAAAAATAGGGGCTACGATTTTATCTTCTACGAAGAGAATCTGAAAAACAGCTCCCTCCATCTGGCCAGGTTCGATGAAGCCTGGAACCAGACCAGTGTTTGGAAGATCACCCAGGAAGGAAATACCTGGGATTTCGAATTTGACCGCCAGGGTAAGCGTATTGCTGCTTCCATATCACCCTTAAATCTGATCGATCAACGCTATATGTTCCGAAAGATCTTCCTCATTGACCTTGAGTCGGGCAAGATGAAACAGGTCTCTGAAAACGAAGGCAAACTGGGTAACTATTCCTTTAGTCCCGATGGTCAACATCTGGCCTATGCGGCTGCACTGAACATTAATGACTCCCAGGTGAGTCAGGCCTTTGTTGTGAACCTGACTTCCGGATCGGTCTCCAACCTGACACCTGAGGACTTTAGAGGACATGTCTCCTGGGTGAACTGGAAGGACAATGATCACTTGCTCTACCATGCCGGAGAGGGAGTGTACCCCACATTAAGCGTGGTCCCGGTTACTGGCGGACCAAGAGAGGTGATCCTTAATGCCGCCGATAAGGGAATTATATTTGGTCATCCTCTCTTTACCGCCGATTTCAAACATTTTGTTTTTTCAGGATCCGCCCCGACCGACGTAAGCAATCTCTATCACTGGGATGGGAAAAGTGCTTTGAAGAAGGTCACAAACCTGAACCCCTGGCTGAAGGAAAAGTTGCTTGGGAAACAGGAGGTAATACGCTACAAGGCCAGGGATGGACAAGAGATTGAAGGCATCATGATTCAGCCGGTGGCTTATGAAGCGGGCAAGTCCTATCCTTTGATTGTATATGTTCATGGCGGTCCTGAGGCGCATGAAACGAACGGATGGAGGAGCCGTTATGCGACACCCGGGCAGGTCATGGCTGGTAAAGGATACCTGGTATTGTACCTCAACTACAGGGCCAGTACAGGTTATGGCGTCGATTTCGCCATGGAAGGTTTTATGGATCCTGCTGGTAAGGAGTTTGATGATATTGCCGATGGCATTGAATGGGCAGTTCGTGATAAAGGAGCCGATCCGAACCGGGTTGGAATGGCGGGTGGATCGTATGGAGGATATGCTTCGGAGTGGTTTGCCACTTACTATACCAAATCCGCGAAGGCTGTCAGTATGTTTGTGGGCATCAGTAATTCCGTCAGTAAAAGAGGTACCACCGACATCCCGTATGAGGAACTTTATGTTCACTCAGGGAAAAAGCTGGAGGAGCAGTGGCAACTGGACCTGGAACGCAGTCCCGTATACTGGGCCCACCAGAGTAAGACCGCCACACTGATCTATGGAGGGGCTGCCGATACACGGGTTCATCCCTCCCAGAGCCTTGAACTCTATCGCAGGATGAAGATGAATGATCATCCGGCAGTGCGCCTGGTTCAATACCCTGGAGAAGGCCATGGAAACAGGAAACAGGTGGGACAAATCGATGTGCTCCACAGGCAAATGGAGTGGCTCGATTGGTATGTGAGGGACCTGAAGCCGCTGGATGGACCCATGCCGCGACTGGACATCTCCGACACCTACGGACTGGACTGGAACTACTAAAGACTACCTGAGAGAGCAGCTTGCCTTAGAGCTGTTTCTTCAACTCTTCAAGTCCCTTCAGGTTGCGTTCCAGAACTACCTTGATGTCCTCCGCTTCAGTATGCCCGATGACGCCGATGGGGCCTGAATATCCTGAGGCCTGGATAATTCTCAACATTTCCAGTTCACGATCCCCTTCTCCAAGGGTAATGATCTTGGGTCCTTCAACCCGCATTCCGTTGATATTAATGGTCGAGAGATAAGGCAGCATCAGCTCCAGGTTCTTTCCAAATTGGTCCAGCTGGTGGTGGGCATGATGGAAATTGTACACGATCCTGATCTGCATCGACCCCACAGACTCAATGATCCTGACCAGGTTCTCTGGCTCTCCAAACCAGCCACCGTGATTATAAAGAGCAATGGTACATCCAAGCTCCCCGGCTTCCTGAAGAATCTCCCCTACCACCTTCACAGCTGTGGAGAGGCTCTCTTCATCCGAAAATCCTTCAAAAGCATTATCGGGTAGTCCAAGCCAGATCTCTGTTTTGGTTCCGGTCTCTCTCAGGATATCAATGATCTCCCTGCCTGCACTGTTGAGTGGCTCCTCCCACTGAGGATCCACCCAGAGCCAGACAGCATCCAATGTGATATCATGAGCCTTTAAGCTATATATCTCCTCTTTAAAGTATGGGATATGTTCGTCCCGGTAATCATAAGCAAAATGCGTGATTCCCAAATCATCCAGCATCTCGGCACGTTCCTGTGGGGTGCGGCTCTCAGCATCGAATGGAACAATGCACCAGGCAAGCAGGTTTTCCTTTTCAAACAGGCTGTCGCCACCTGAATTTCCAGATGTGCATGCAGTGAGTCCCATAGATACTACAACTAATAGAATGACCAGATTCCTCATAATAATACACCTAAGGTTCTTACTACCTGTCGTCGGCAAAATACCTGCCCAGCTCTTTCACAATGGCTTGTTTTACTTCCAGCGGATCGATGATACCCGAATGCCGGTATACCACTTCTCCTCCGGGCGCCACCAGCATGGTATAGGGCAAATTTCCCTGCCATTTGGAATCAATGGCAGAGATAAAGGCCTGCTGGTCATCTCCTAAATAGATGTAATTGTGAAAAGCAGCCTGTTGTTCAGTAAGGAAGACTTTTACCTTCTCCTCAAGCGAGGGTTTGTCTGCACTGAGCGAAACCATCTCGAAATTTCTTTGCCCGTACATCCGTTGCATACTCACAAATTCAGGAAACTCAATGATGCAGGGGCCGCACCAGGTGGCCCATACATTTATAAGCCTGTACTTGTCGCTGCTATTCTTAAGCATCTCCTTGATACCAGCGAGATCTGTTCCCATCAAATCAACTGGCTTCTCTTTCCAGCGTTCATCCAGGGTCTTTCTCCAGGACAATTTCGATTTCCACTTCAAGGAACAGCCAAAGGCCTTGGTGGTTTCCACAGGAACAGCTTTACCTGCCAGCAAGGCATCAATGGCAATTTGTGCATCCCTCTGGCCTGGACTCTGGTAAGGATCCTCCATGTCATCAATCCTCCCGGTATATCTCAACTTCCGCTCCAGGTCAAAGATGAAAACATGGGGAGTAGCCAGGGCACCATATGCCAGGGCCATGGCCTGTTCCTCACCATCATATAAGTAGGGGAAATTGTACCCCTTCTCCCGGGCCCGGATCTTCATCTCCTCAAAATCATCCCCCAGGTCGGAGTAACCCAACTCCTCCAGGCATACTGCCCCGGGATAGTTCGAGGAGATGGCTACCAGCATCATTTCCTCCGGTGTATAAGCTGCACTCAGCTCTTTCATCCGTTCCTCATAAGCCTGTGCCGTGGGACAATGGTTGGCTGAAAAAACAATGCATAAGACAGAAGCCTGATTAAAACTCTCCATTGAATAAGTATTCCCATCGATCCCTGTGAGGGAGAAGGCGGGTGCTTTCTGACCGATGGCCAGAGTCTCAGGCTCTCCAGCAAGCAGAATGGTTCCCACCAGCAGCAGAAATCCAAAGAATATGAAACGATACATTTTTATAAATCCAGGTATTTTGTCAGAAGCTCCTTACCCTGGCGGATTGCATCTCTTCCGGTAGACTCAATGCCATACCATCCGGTGTAGCCCATCTTCTTGGACATCCTTATCATTCGTCCCGTCAATTCTTCATCTGGCTGGTTCCTGTAAGACATCCCCTTGGCATAGGGAAGCATCTTTTCCAGATAGACCAGGTTGTCGAAATCAGGACCCGGCTGACGCCAGTCAGGATAGCTTCCAAACAGCGGATGATCGACTGCCGCAAACAGCTTTTCCATCCATGCCGGATCGTTGGAAACCCCACCATGATTTTCAATCACCACATTGATTCCCGCTTCCGAAGCATACTCCAGCAACATTTGATAAGAATCCACGGCCCATTCGAGGTTCTCTTCCGGAGTGGCCTCCTCAAGGCCCCTGCAATTGGTCCGGATGGTATGGCAGCCCAGGTAGTGGGCCACATCGATCCATTTCCGGTGATTGATTCCATATTGTTTTCGTACTTCAGCATGTGGCGAACAGGGATCCCCTTCCGCATCAACCATAATCAGCACCATGGATACACCATAGTCATCCGCATTCTGCTTCAATTGATTCAAATAGTTCATATGGGGAACTTCGAAGAGGGTATTTACAAACTCAATCCCGTTGATATCAAACTCCTCCCGGGCCAGTTTTGGAAAGTCCAGGGTGGTCCACAAGCCCTGCCGGATCTCATCCACAAGCGACCACTGGGCAATGGAGATATCATCCTTAGAAGGCATTATGGGCAGAAGGGCAACAGATTTTGTTACTTCTGTCTCCGCTTCATCTCCCTGGGATACACACGATCCCAGCATGGAGGGAACCACCACTCCGGCGGCTCCAACTCCAACAGTTCGTTCAATAAACTTTCGTCTTTTCATATTACAACTCCCATCCTTCCCTGTAAGTCCTGGTTAAAAATTCATTGGCCTTAGGTACATTGGTAATTTCTACCTTTTCGGGATCGTAATCCACCTTCTTACCCGCCCTGAGCGCAACCGCGCCAAGCAATATAGTCTGAGTCACAGGTGCTGCTTTCAGGAAGGTACCGGGCGACTCCTCACCCTTCTTAAAGGTTTCAATCCAGTCACGATCGGAGCGGATGGTTTCCTCCTTGGGTGGTTTGTCCGAACCGGTCAGCTCCACCATACGTTTCTCAGGAATGATCTTTGGACTCTCTCCGCGGAAACCGGCCAGGATCTTTCCCTTATCTCCTACGAACATCATCCCTTCCCTTGGCAGATCCTTGCCATCGGCCTCCAGCTCTTCCGGGGTAAAGGGTTTCATGCCCCCATCATACCAGTAGAGTTTAAAGGCAGGCAGGGTCTCCTGCTCCGCGAAATCAAATTTCACCATGCAGGAGTACGGGAAGGCCACATTATTGCGTACCCCCCTGCTCACATGATTCACCACTTCGCAGGTGGTGGTCCCGTAGGCCCTGGCACTCAGGGGTGCCGTATTGATTCCCAACTGAAGGAAGAGGGGCCAGAGGCTGTAATGCCCCATATCGGCAATGGATCCAGCTCCGAAGTCATACCAGCCCCGGAATACTGCATGCGTATAGTTGGGATGATAAGGACGATCTGGGACGGGTCCCAGCCACAGGTCCCAGTCAAATCCCTCGGGTATGGGCTTTCCCTCCTTGGGATTGGAGGTCCACTGTGGCCAAACCGGGCGGTTCGACCAGTTATGGATCTCCGTCAGGTTTCCGATAACTCCCTGGCTGATCCACTCCCTGGCCACATCCAGTCCGCTTCTTTGGCTCCATGCCAGCAGGTGGGAACCCACTCCTGTTGTCCTGGCTGTGTCGATGGTTAAAAGAGCTTCTTTCATGCGATTGGCAATGGGCTTATGAATCACCACAGGCTTTCCTTTTTTCAGGGAGGCAATTGATACCGCCGCATGAAGGTGATCGGGTGTCATGATCTTTACTGCATCCACATCCGTTTCCTTCTCCAGCAACTCCCTGTAATCATTATAGGCCTTA
>QMPQ01000099.1 GCA_003648635.1 Bacteroidota bacterium
GATCCTGAGCCTCTTTGGAATGCTGCAAAGCGAGGAAGCTGTGAGTATTGTTTCTAGCAATATGGAAGATCCAGACGCCGGTGTAAGACAGCAGGCAGTGAAAGCCCTGGCACAAATCAAACAATGTGAGGCCGTACCCGCAATCATTAACTATACAGTCTCTTACCCTGCTGCGCCGGATAACAAGACAGCACGGGCAGCCCTCCTGCAAACCGTGGGAATTGATCAGCTGCCACTCTTAACAGAAGCGCTGGATGGGGCTCCTGAAGGGGCTAAGGTTGTCCTGATAGAGGTGATTGCTGCTAAGGGCGATCCCGGTTCCTTCGACATCCTATACAGCCAGATTACACAAACAGGAGCTGTAAGGGCAGCCTCCCTGAAAAATCTATATCTGGTCGCCGATCAGGGAGACCTGGGCAATCTGATGAAACTTTTTGACCGCTTGGAAGACAATGGTGAAATTGCACACATTGAAACAGCACTGGTCGCTGCTATTAACCGTGGCTCCTATAAGGAGGTAAGCACCCAGGCCCTCCTTTTACATGCAGCAAACACTTTTACCATTGAGAAATATATAGGCGTGCTGGCAAAAGTGGGTGGAAAAGAGGCCCTGGAAGCTGTATATGAATCTTATAACACTGGGGACGAAGATGCCAGGAAAAGGGCGTTTACAGGATTAATCAAGTCTGACGATATCTATGCGGCCACACCCCTGTTTGAAATCTGTTCCCAAACAACTGTAGCCCAGGAGAAGGATGCAGCCTTTAAAAGCTACGTGCGGATTGTCTCCTCTTCCACCCTTCCCGATGACCAGAAGCTGCTGCTATTGAGAAAAATCGAATCCCATGCAAACAGTCCAAGAAACACCGGTCAGCTGCTCAGGGCCATGAGCGGGGTAAAGACTTTTCTCAGCTTTGTGACCCTCAGTGCTTACCTGGAGCAGGATGAACTGAAGACTCAGGCAGCCAATGCTCTGGTAAGTGTTGTACTTCCCAGCAATGGAAAGGACAATGGAATGAAAGGGAAGCTAGTCAAAGAAAAACTGATTGTAGCCAGGGATATTATTACAGGTCCTGATACAGAATATCTGAAGATCGATATCCAGAACTATATGGATAAGATGCCCGAAGAGATGGGTTTTGTTTCCATGTTTAACGGGACCAACCTGGAAGGATGGCAGGGACTGGCCACCGATCCGGTAAAAAAAGCTGAACTATCCGAAAAGAAGCTCCAAAAGCTCCAGGAAGAGGCCAATGAAAAGCTAAAGGAGAATTGGAGCGTAAGGGACAACAGCATTGTGTTTAATGGCGATGGCTCCAACCTCTGCAGCATTAAGGAATATGGTTCCTTTGAGATGATTGTGGATTGGAGAATCACCAAAAAAGGCGATTCGGGCATCTACCTGCGCGGGACGCCCCAGGTTCAGATCTGGGATACAGCACGTGTAGATGCGGGTGCCCAGGTTGGTTCAGGTGGACTCTACAACAACCAGGTGCATGAAAGTAAACCTCTGCTGGTGGCAGATAATCCCATAGGGGACTGGAATACCTTCCACATTATCATGATCGATGAAAAAGTGACCGTCTACCTGAATGGACAGCTGGTAGTGGACAATGTGGTGATGGAGAATTACTGGGATCGAAGCATTCCTATTTATGCTACAGGTTCCATTGAACTGCAGGCCCATGGCACCGACCTGGCTTTCAGGGACATTTATGTGAAGGAATTGGATAATGATGCCAATAGCCTTACTGAAGCTGAAAAAGCTGATGGATTTGTTAGCCTGTTCAATGGTAAAGATCTTTCCAACTGGGCCGGCAATGAACACAGCTACTCTGTAGAGGAAGGTACCATTGTGATCCGGCCTGACAAGAGCGGAGGAAATCTTTATACGGCTGAGGAATACTCCGACTTTATCTTTCGCTTCGAGTTTAAACTCACTCCCGGAGCCAACAATGGACTGGGAATCAGAACCCCTATAGAGGGCAATGCAGCCTATTTGGGGTATGAGCTGCAAATCCTGGACAATACAGCAGAGGTATATGCCAAGCTGGAGCCCTACCAGTACCACGGATCTGTTTATGGTATTATACCCGCCAAAAGAGGATACCTGAAACCAGTGGGTGAATGGAACAGTGAGGAGGTCTATATCAAAGGAGATAAGATAAGGATCACCCTCAATGGAACCGTCATTGTCGATGGGGACCTGAAGGAGGCTAGCAAGAATGGAACAGCCGACGGACTAGATCATCCCGGACTACAGCGCAGCAGCGGCCACATTGGTTTTCTGGGCCACGGCTCACTGCTCTGGTTCAGGAATATCCGGATTAAAGAGTTATAGCAGGTTCTGGCCTACTGCAGGGTCAGAACAATGACTGTATCCGTGGGTTTCACCTTCTCTTTGGGGATGGTCAGTACCATGCCTGTTTTACCCTTCTTTACCTTCACCTGTACTTTAGATCCATCGTCGAAAAATTTCGCGGATTTGATCTTAGGTAAGTAGCCTTCTATTTCGATGACTCCTTCTCCTGGATTCAGTACATGGACAAAAACGGTTTTTTCCTTTGTGGTAAGTGCTCCCCACTCCTGAGGTTTAACTGGTCCTCCGCGGGTTCCATAGACAGTTTCTCCATAACTTTCCAACCATTGACCAATAGCCATCAGGGTATCCACATTCTCGGGCTGGATCTTTCCATTGGGCATGGGACCTGTATTAAGCAGGAAATTGGCTCCGTATCCTGCTGCTCTGACCATGGTATGAATGAGTTTCTCGATAGACTTGTAGTTCTGATCTATGATATTAAATCCCCAGGAACCATTCATGGTCTCGCACATCTCAAGTGGTACTGCGTCGGAAATGCCTGTATTATTGAATCCCATGGAGTTTTCGCCGGGAAGATCACGTTCAAACATCATGAAATCTTCTCCGGGATAGGGCATCTTATGGTGGTTGCTACCAATAAGAGCACCAGGCTGGTGCTTATGAATCAGTGCATAGGTCTCTCCCAGCCGCCAATCTGCATCTGGTTTGTCCCACATGCCATCAAACCAGATCCCGCCGATCTCCCCGTACTGGGTCAGCAATTCTGTAAGCTGGGTATTCATGTAGTCAATATAAGTGTTGAAATCACCCGATTGCGAACGGTCTGCAATCCCCTTCCCTGTGCGTCCATGTGGGAAATAATCACTTTGGTGCCAGTCCAGCTGTGAATGATAAAAGAAGAGTTTAATCCCCTGTTTGTCACACTCTTCCTTTAACATCCCAATCACATCCTTGCCATAGGGGGTGGCATCCACAATATTATAGTCACTGACTTTCGAATCGTACATGGCAAATCCATCGTGGTGCTTGCTGGTGATGGTAATGTACTTCATCCCCGCCTTCTTCACCATGGAGACCCACTGGGCCGGATCAAACTGGGTCGGATTAAAAAAGCCTGGAAGTTTCTCGTATTGCACTATGGGAATATTCTTTTGCTCCATGATCCACTCGGCAATACCCGGGTCGCCACCTCCACCCATAATGGAGTAGACACCCCAGTGTACAAAGAGGCCGTATTTGGCATCCTGGAACCACTCGCGGTTATCCAGGTTCTCCTGGGTGGGCACATAGTCCTCCTGGGCTGTAAGAGAAGTGCTCAGTAAGCCTGTAAAAAAAATAAGTGCAAAAAGTCTTAATAGGAAATGTCTCATGGTATCTAAGTTAAGGTTAGGTAGTTCTAATGCATCAGCCAAGACTCAAATTTAATGATTTCTTCATGTGATTCACCCTTTGTGGATGGAATCCATCATAGCCACCACGTTTTCGGGAGACACATTTGCCAGAATGTTATGCACCTGCTGAAAAACAAAACCTCCTCCAGGACTGAAGATTGAGGTAAGTTCCTGCACATGCTCTGAAATTTCAGAAGGACTCGAAAGTGGAAGTATCCTCTGGGTATCGCAACCACCACCCCAGAAAGTAATCCGATCTCCGAAATCTGCTTTCAGTCGCTTCGGATCCATTCCACGGCAGGATATCTGAACTGGATTTACCATATCCAGACCTGCCTCTATTAAATCATCCAGAAGCTCATAGATCCCTCCACAGCAATGTAGTTGTACCTTTACGTCTGCAAGCTCCTTGGCCCTGCCCCAAAGCTTTTTATGGTAGGGTTTATAAAACTCCCTGTAGGCATCCGGACTAATCAGTGGCCCCTGCTGTCCCCCCAGGTCATCGCCAAAAAGCACCACATCGATGTATGGTCCAACTGCTGACAGCCAGAGCTCCAGGTTTTTAAGATGTATCTGGTAAAGCTTTTCTGACAACTCCAATACTTTGTCCGGGTACATACCGGTAGCCAGAAGGTAATGGTCCATCCGGTACAGCATCTGAGGTATTTCAAACATATTGCCTCCAAAAAGGCCGACAATGGCTCTGTCGGACTTTTCCCTGAGCGCTTTCGCCCTAAGTCCCATTTCTTTGAGACCATGCTCATCCATCTCCAGGTGCGCTCCCGGATGTGCCACAGCACTCCAGATCTGCTTTCCCAGCATTTCCTCCAGGTCTTCAAAGTGGTCATTTTCAATACCTCTTTCCATAAGTGGGAAGAGGGTTTGCTCAAAATAGAGGCTTCCCATTTTCAGGACACCCATCTCAATCCCAGACTCATCCAGAATGAACCAGTCCTCTCCCCTTCTTTCGAGATTCGTATAAAAGGGTATTTCACATGGTGTCCCATCGGGAAGAATCCAGGGTTTCCAATCCTTGTCATCCAGCAGGAATCCTCGTCCCATTTCGATGACATCAACGCCAAACAGGTCGAGCACATCCTCATCAATGATGGCCAGTTGTTGCACCATATCATAAACCCTGACTACTTTCTCTGGCAGACCAAGATGCTTGCGCAGACGATGGTAGGCAATGGCTGAAATACCAGATGACCGGTGCCCGCCCAGGTCCACCGGGATCCTGTCGGGTTCCACATGATTCAGGGCTGCCAGCACACGCTCTCGGGATGTCATATCTTTGCTATGATTTAGTGTTGAAGCAAGATAGCTAAATCCCAAAAGGATTTTTCCTCAAAAATGATTAAACTTATGCTTGATATGAAAAAGTTAGCATTTCTTGGTCTGGTTTTTATCAGCACTGTCCTTGCCGCACAAAAACCCAATGTCCTGTTTATCATTTCCGATGACCTGAATACCCGTATTGGACCCTATATGGAGATTTCAAACCATACACCTCATCTGGAACAACTTGCTGCAGAGGGTATGCGCTTTACCAGAACCTATTGCCAGTACCCACTCTGCGGTCCTTCACGAGCTTCGCTCATGAGTGGTCTCTATCCGGAAACCAATGGAATTCTAAGAAACATTGATCAACCCGGATCTTACAGGCTTGAAAATCCCGCCCTGGCCGATCATCCCAGCATGGCAGGATATTTTCGCCAGCAGGGATACTTCACAGCCCGCGTTTCCAAGATCTTTCATATGGGTGTCCCGGGCGGAATAGAGCGGGGTGATCCTGGTGGAGATGAGCCCGATTCCTGGGATTATTCCTACAATGTTATGGGACCCGAAACTCATAGTCCGGGAACCCTGGAGCTGCTCTCTCCGGGAAATCTCCATTATGGATCGAATTTCGCACGTATGATCATTGCCGATGGATCGGAAGTAAGCCAGGCTGACTACCTGGCTACCAGTCAGGCCATTGCCATCCTGGAAAGTCGAACTGGTCCTGGGGATCCAAAGGGTAAAAACCTTAAGAAGATCAAGCCTCAGGCCCCTTTCTTCCTGGCTGTGGGACTGGTACGCCCCCATGTACCCTTGATTGCTCCTGAGAACTGTTTTATTCCCTACCCCGTGGATGATGTTCAACTTCCACCTGTGATAGTCGCAGACAATGTTCCGGAACAGGCCCTGTTCAGACAAAACATGAAAATATGGGAAATGGACGAGCTTCAGAAGAAGAAGACCATCTCTGCCTATATGGCAAGTGTCCGCTTTATGGACCAGCAGGTGGGAAGGCTTCTGGATGCGCTGGATAGATTGGGAATCAGGGATGAGACCATCGTAGTATTCGTTTCTGATCACGGCTACAATCTGGGAGAACATGACTGCTGGTCGAAGCAGAGTCTCTGGGAAGGGAGTGTCCGGATCCCCTTGATCATTTCGAATCCCGGAAGCGAAAAAAGCCACGGAAGCACCTGTGAATCCATTACAGAACTTATTGATCTCTACCCTACCTTAACCGAGTTATGCGGCTTGGATTCGGATCAACCAGAGATCCTGCAAGGGAAGAGCCTTGCTGTACATTTAAAGGGAGAGACTCCGGACCAGGATGCTTCTATTGCATATACCGTTACACATGGAGGAAGGGCTGCCAGCATCCGCACCAGCCACTGGAGATACACTCGCTGGGGTGAAGGTGTTGAAGCGGGAAACGAGGAGCTTTATGACCATTATAAGGATCCGGAGGAGCATGTCAACCTGATTCAAGAACCGCAATTGCAGCTTACACTGGCCGAACTCAGGGAACAGTTTGAGCAAGCCAGAAACAGGGCACGTAGCAATCAATCCGCCTTGTAATACCGCACATAAAGGAAATCCTTCTGACTCAAAGTGTTAATTGAGTCAATACAAAATTGTCCGCAAATTAATAAAACTCTTTCCTATATTTATATGGCTTCCAATATTATTCCAATACAAAAGAGTAACGACCATGAAACCTAATTTATTTTTCCTTCGAATCCTGGCTCTTACCTTATTTATTTTGCCTTCTTCCCGCTTAAACGCACAGGTAAAGATCTGGGAGGAAATGCTTTCCCTTCCTACCTATGAGCTCTTAGCTTACGATAAGAATCCCATGTTTTATGTACCCGATGCCTACCAGGGTGCCAAGCGGGTCATCTACCCCTATCCCTTAATGGACAATCTTTCCACCGAAAAAACAGAAAAGGAGCACAGGGCCGTTTACCTGGAAAATGAATATATTAAACTATGTCTCCTTCCTGATATTGGGGGTCGTCTCTTTTATGCCACCGACAAGACCAACAATTATGAGATCTTCTACCGTCAGTCTGTAATTAAACCTGCTAATATTGGTATGCTTGGGGCCTGGATATCGGGGGGAATCGAGTGGTGTGTATTTCATCATCACCGCGCCTCCACCCACCTGCCGGTAGATTACAAACTTGTTGAAAACGACGATGGCAGCAAAACCATCTGGTTCGGAGAGATTGAACCGCGGCACCGCATGAAATGGAGTATTGGTCTGACTCTGCACCCGGGACGATCGTACATAGAGACAGATGTGAGGATGTTTAATCATACTGAACATACCCATTCCATCCTCTACTGGGCCAATGTGGCTACCCATGTGAATGATGACTACCAGGCCATCTTTCCGCCAAGTGTTCACCAGGGCGTATACCATGCAAAAAACAGCTTTATTCACTGGCCCATCGCCGATGAGATCTACAACAAAAAAGACTACACCGGACAGATCGATGTGAGCTGGTGGAAGAACCACCCCGATCCCATCTCCATTTTTGCCTATGATCTGCAGGAGGACTTTATGGGCGGATATGACTATGCCAGGGATGCCGGTACGGTGCATGTGGGAAACCACCACATTGTAAAAGGAGCAAAACTCTGGGAGTGGGGACCTGGTGAGTTTGGACAGATGTGGGATAGTGAAATTCTGACAGATGATGATGGGCCTTACGCCGAGTTGATGGTAGGTGCGTACTCTGATAACCAGCCCGACTACAGCTGGATCAAACCCGGTGAGGTAAAAAGGCTTAAACAATACTGGTACCCTGTACGGGATATTGCGGGATTTAAAAAAGCCAACCTGGATGCGGCAGTGAACCTGAGATTTATCGGAGGCAAGCGTGTCGTTATCGGCATAAATGCAACCCGGGAATTAAAAGATTGCCAGGTGATCCTTCTTGAGAATGAGGAGATCATTTATGAAAATCTGACCGACATTGGACCTGGTAATCCCTATGTCTCTCACGTCAGTGTTGGAGGGAAAGCGGATATCACCCGGTTCAAGCTTAAGTTGATGGATCAGAATAACATGGAACTTATCTCTTATCAGGAGCAGAAAGCTGCGTATGAAGCCGAACTTCCCGAAGCTGTTACACCTCCTCTTAAGCCTGCAGAAATAGCCAATACTGAAGAGCTGGTCCTGGCCGGACAAAGGATCATGCAATTTCATAACCCGGGACTTGATCCCGAGGATTATTTCATGGAGGCCATTGGCAGGGATCCATTGAATTCAATGGCCAACCTGCATCTAGGAAACCTGGCGACCATGGATGGTAAATACAGTGAAGCGGCTGACTACTACCGGAATACCATTCGTCGGATCACCAGGGATTATACCCGTCCACGCGATTGCGAAGCCCTTTACCGGCTGGGAGTTGTTCTGAAAAAGCAGAAGAAATATGATGCTGCCATTGATACCCTCTACCGTGCTACCTGGGACCAGTCCTGGTATGCAGCAGCCTACTTTGAACTGGCAGGAATCTCCATGTTGAAGGATCATTTTGAAGAAGCCCTGGACCATCTGAACCATTCGCTCGCCATGAACGCGATCAACCCGAAAGCACTTGCACTTAAATCAGCAGTTCTGCGTCATCTTAATGATAGAGCCAACGCCGGCATCACTGCTCGGAGAGCCATGGTATTGGACCCGCTTAATCATATGGCAGCCTATGAGTTAGTGCAAAACTCTGCCATTCCTACCTCAGAGTTCACAAGCTTGATGAACAACAACAAAGAGAATTACCTGGAACTGGCCAGCTTTTATATCAATACAGGTTTGTTTGAAGAAGCCGCTGGAGTGATAGATATAGCCCTGAAATCTGAAGACAGCATCCTCCACTCCTATCCGATACTTTACTACTATGGTGGCTGGATAGCTGAACAGCAGGGAGATAAAAATCTTGCCGGAGCCAATTATACAATAGCTTCAAAGGCATCCACCGATTACGTTTTCCCTTTCCGTTTTGAGACCCTTGAAATTCTGAAGGCAGCCATTGAATACAATGAGAATGATGCCAGAGCCTGGTACTATTCGGGAAATATACTCTATGATCATCAGCCCAGCAAAGCGATAATTTACTGGAATAAGGCGGTTCAGCTTGAACCCTCTCTGGCCATTGCTCATCGCAACCTGGGCTGGGGCTACTACCGATATCTGGATGATATTGCAGGTGCCATCGATCATTATGAAACAGCTGTTAGTCTGAAAGGGGATGACCCCAGGTACTATTATGAACTGGATGTGCTCTATGAGATGAATAACGAAGCCCTGGCTCTCAGGTACGCTTTATTCTTAAACAATGATGGGGTGGTAAAGGAACGGGAAGACTCTTATCTCAGAGAGATTGAAGTGCTTATTTTAAATGGCGAGAGCGACAGTGCTTTAAAGTCCCTGACTGAGCACACCTTTCTTCGCCAGGAAGGGGTAGTGCATCTGCATGACCTTTTTGTGGATGCTCAGCTCCTGAAAGGTTGGGGAGAGCTTCAATCAGGTAATGCAGAAAAAGCACTTGAGTATTTTCTCCTGGCCGATACTTACCCGCCGAATCAGCGAATAGGACGTATTACCGGCTATCAAAAAGAAGCTCAGATCTACTATTTCACAGGTCTGGCCTACCTGGAAATGCAGGAGAACAGTAAGGCAAAAAGCTTTTTCAGAAAAGCTGCGGACAGCCCTGTAGGTAATTCAGAATACCTCTACTACAAAGCCCTGTCACAAAGGGAGCTGGGGCAAGAGAATGAGGCCCTGGCATCCTCAGAGGAGCTGATCCAAGTGGGAGAAGCAGCTTTGCGTAATGATGGTGAGGATGACTTTTTTGCGAAATTCGGAGAGAAGGCCGGAATGAATACACGCAGAGCCCATGCGCACTATCATAAGGCACTGGGCTACCAGGCAAAAGGAGATTCTGAACGGGCTCAGGAAGCTTTTGCCCTGGCTCTGAAGCTGAGGAACAGCATCCTCTGGGCAACTATTTACAGTACGCAATGATGAAATCAACTCCCTGATGATTCGCAGCTTTTTCATCACTCCCATATCAATTCTCCTGCTGGTAATTGGAAGCCTGCTGGCATGCAGCACTCCAGATCAGTCCGAACAGCTCAAGCTGGCTGATCTCTTGGAAGAAAGTCTGTTTGATTATATCGTAGACCCATGGTATCCACTGGTTATTGACTCCATGTACGGGGGATATATTTCTGAATTCAGTCGAAATTGGTCTCCCGGTACAGGCTCCGGGGAGAAGGCCCTTGTTCAACAGGCCCGTCACGTCTGGGCTACCGCCCGACTATTCGAAGCATATCCTGAGAAAGAAGAATACCTGGTGTATGCCACGCATGGCTTCCTCTTCCTGAGGGATGTCATGTGGGATAGGGAGTTCGGCGGATTTCATGCCTACTGTACGAAAGAAGGAGATCCGGTGGAACGAAGTCTCAACGACAAGCGGATATACGGGCAAGCTTTTGCGGTCTATGGTCTATCACAATATACCAGGTTGAGCAATAATCCCGAAGCTCTTAAGCTGGCAAAAGAGGCCTTTCTCTGGATGGAGGAGCATGCTCATGATAAGGAATACGGAGGATATTTTGAAATGCTACGGCGGGATGGGTCACCAGTCTTACCTGAAGATGCAGGCGATGGCCCCGGTAGTAATATGGCCGGGTTAAAGGACTATAACAGCTCCATTCACCTGATGGAGGCTTTTACAGAACTCTACCTGGTGTGGCCTGACGAATTGGTACGTAAACGGCTTGAAGAGATGTTCTTACTAATCAGGGACACCTTTGTAGACCCTGAGGGCTATCTTAAATTATACTTCCAGGCTGACTGGACACATGTTGCCCCAGAACCTGATGAGGAGGGGCCAGAGCGCATGAAGTGGTTCTTTAATCATTTTACTTACGGGCATGATGTGGAGACAGCTTTTTTGCTTCTGGAAACAGCCCATGTGCTTGGCTGGGGTAAAGATGAAAAGACGCATCGCATTGCAAAGCAGCTGGTGGATCACTCCCTGGCTTCCGGCTGGGATACCATCGCTGGTGGATTTTTTGATGCCGGGGTAGCCGGTGAAGAAGAGATTCGCATTGTAAATAATCACAAGTCCTGGTGGGGACTCGTGGAGGGAATGAACGCACTGCTTCTGATGCACACGCTTTACCCTGAGGACCCTCAGGACTACTACGGTTTATTCCTGACATCCTGGGACCATATCGATACCTACCTCATCGATAAGACCTATGGCGGCTGGTTTAACAATGCTACCGATACCTATCCTGAAAATGTGGACCAGGAAAAGAGCCATATCTGGAAAACCAGCTATCACAATGCGCGCGGCATGCTTAACTGCATCAGGATGCTCCGATCGCAGGAACACACAATTATAAAGACCTAAGCAATTAATCTGAAGCCTCATAATATGAAAACCTTCCTTTCCTTTATACTTAGTATCATTTTTACCGGATCGCTTTTTTCTCAAACCATTCCCACTGACCAATGGAGCTATATGGCCATTGACACCACAAGGGAGATGATGCATCCTGCGGGAGGACCTGACTGGCTTCGTTCTTTTGGCATAGACGCTACAGATATCAATAAGGATGGATACAAGGATATTGTTTGCGGGAAGTACTTCTACCTCAATCCGGGCGCTGATATGAGCAGGCTTTGGATCCGCACATCCTTTGGATTTGCCTATGATGGCTACCAGTTTGTGGATGTGGACGGGGACCAGATGGCAGACATCATTGCCGAAGACCTCCCCCATGTGATTTGGCTCGAAGCCGATGATCTGAATGGTACTTCATGGACCGCACGGAAAATTGGCGAAGTTCCGCAGACCGGGCATAAAAATGGTCAGGGTTCCGGAATTGCAGATATTCTGCAGGGAGGAAAGATGGAAGTGCTGCTGGCAGCTGAAGGAGGAATCTTCTGTGCTTCAATCCCTGACAAGCCAGCCACACAAATATGGAATTTCAGGCTGATCGCTGAATCCCATTCCGATGAAGGAATTGGCATTGGGGATATAGATGGAGATGGGGATCTGGATCTGGCCTTTGGGGATTCCAGAGAAGCTGGTGAAGAAGCAGAGTTGCTCTACTGGGCTGAAAATCCCGGTAACATTAGCCAGCTCTGGACAAAACACCTGGTTAACGACCAGGTCAGGGTGGTCGACCGGGTGGAAATAGCAGATCTGAACGGGGATGGAATGATGGATATTGCCATTTCAGAGGAACGCTCCCCGGGACTGGAGCCCAATTCCAACCTGCGGGTATTCCTGGCTGGTAATAATCCCACTTCAGATGCCTGGGAGCATCGGGTGGTGATTACCCAATGGTCCATGAACAACCTGGATGCGGTGGACATTGATCAGGATGGAGATGTGGATCTGGTGACCAATGAGCATAAGGGTACTGAACATAAAACAGAGATCTACCTGAATGATGGTAAAGCCAACTTCACACCACAACTGGTGGGAACAGGCCATGAAATGCACCTGGGAGCCCTTTGCTTTGACCTGGACAGCGACGGAGATAAGGAGATTATCGGAGTAGGCTGGGATCGATACCAGAGCCTTCACCTGTACCGTAACGACGCTTTAAAAAGAGAATTCTCCTGGAAACATCTCTCTACTGCCAGAGGTGACCTGGAAAAACCCAATGGCGGAGATCAGCAAACCGCAGCAGCTGTATTCGATATGGATAAGGACGGAGTCGTTGAATTCTTTATAACAGAGCGCACCCAGGCTCCTTCTGTTGTAGCATATAAATACAATGGATCGGGATGGGACCGCTACATCATTGATGATACTCCCCAGCACATCGAAGCTGGTTCTACGTCCCATGATATTGACGGGGATGGGGATCTGGATGTGGTTTTTGGAGGTGGAGGTCAGTCCAATCAGGTCTGGTGGTGGGAAAACCCCTATCCAAAACATAATCCACAAAAGCCATGGAAGAGGCACCTGATAAAAGACTCGGGAGCCAACAAACATCACGATCAGCTCTTCGGGGATTTTGATGGTGATGGTAGCATGGAATTGGTTTTCTGGAATCAGAATGCCGGGAATCTGATCCTGGCCGAAATACCTGAAAAAGTAGGTGGTCGCCTGGGAGAATGGCCCATGAAGCTGATCTACAGCTATGGCATGGATAGTGAAATGGAGCAGACCGGACAGACTGGCTATCCGGGGTGGAAAGCGACCAATGAACAGGAAGGCCTCTTTGCATGTGACATTGATGGAGATGGAGTCAAAGATATTGTGGGGGGTGGACGCTGGTTTAAATACGATGGTGCAGATGGTTTTAATGAAAATATCATCGATGCCAGCTACACCTTTACACGCTCAGTGGCTGGTCAGTTCATAGAGGGCGGCCGCCCTGAAGTGATCCTGCTGGCAGGAGATGGACACGCACCCATGTACCTCTACGAATACAATGAGAAAGGAACCTGGAAGAAGACCATGTTGATCCAAAAGGTCATTGATGGCCATACCATTGATGTGCTCGACTTTAATGGGGACGGACACCTGGATATATTTAGCGGTGAAATGGGACTGAATGGAGGGAATCCCGACGCAAAGATAAGGATCATGCTGGGTGATGGTCAGGGAAACTTCATCCATCACGTAGTTTCCAAGGGTATCGGAACCCATGAAAGCAAGATCGCTGATCTGGATGGGGATGGGGATTATGATATCCTATCCAAACCATATAACTGGAAGGCTCCCAGATTGGATGTTTTTATCAATGAAACAAAATAAAAAAGGAGAGTAAGACAAATGAGAAATTTAGTTTTTATTGGAATATTGTCCGTATTGCTGGCTACTTACAGTTGTGAAACACAAGTTGATCAACCTAATATTGTCTTCATCCTGGCCGACGATATGGGCCATTCCGACCCTGGTTGTTATGGAGCCGAAATTCTGGAAACACCTAATATTGATGCCCTGGCAACGGGTGGACTGCGCTTTACTAACTTTTATAACACCGGACGCTGCTGGCCTACCCGGACCAGTTTACTCTCCGGATTCTATCCTCACCAGGTCCTCTCAGATCCCATGCCGGGAGTGGATTATTCAAGTGCATCTGTTCTGCCGGTCAATACAACCTGGTTCCCGGCTGTCCTGAAAGACCATGGCTACAGTACCTACCATTCGGGCAAATGGCACATTGTTAGGAAGGTCCCGGAACAAAGCCAGATGAC
>QMPQ01000100.1 GCA_003648635.1 Bacteroidota bacterium
CCCCGGTTCTCCGAACGGAAAAATCCTCCTTTACCTTCTGCAGCCTCCATAATCAGGTAGACCACATTTCGGTCGGCGGGAGACACATCAATGCCCATCCCCCCGATATGCACCTTGGGAAGGCCCTTTATGGATTTGGTCCAGGTCTCTCCCCCATCCAGGGAACGGTAGACAGCCGACTCGGGACCACCACCAATCTTGGTAAATACATGACGCCGGCGCTGTTCGCTGGTGGCATACATAACATCGGGATCCACCGGGTCCATCACCACATTATTCACACCTGTATTTTCGCTGATCTCCAGGACCTTCTTCCAGTTAATACCCCCATCAGTGGTCTTATAAAGTCCGCGCTCACCTCCCGGGCCCCATAAAGATCCTTCCGCAGCCACAAAAACCACATCGGAGTTCCTGGGGTCCACCACAATCCCACCGATCTGGCGGGACTCTTTCAGTCCCATGTTCTCCCATGATTCTCCCCCGTCTTCCGACTTATAGACCCCATCGCCATAACCAAGGGCGCGCTGGTGGTTGTTCTCACCGGTACCCAGCCAGAGCACATTGGGATTATCGGGATCCATAGTAATTACCCCGGTTGAATAAGAACCATATTTTTCAAATATCGGTTTGAAGGTGGTTCCATTGTTTTCGGTTTTCCAGACATTCCCCGAAGCAACGGCAACATACCATTCGCTATGGTTTTCCGGATTTACAGTAAAGTCGGCCACACGACCGGAGGTCAGGGCCGGACCAATGCCGCGCCATTTCAGACCAGAAAGCAGACTGGAATCGATCCCTTCGACTTTCTCCTCTTCTTTATCTTTCTTTTTCTGGGCTAAGAGCTCCACCGGGCTGAACACTACGGCCATAGCCATCACAACAGGAATCAGAAGAGACCTGGTACTTAATATCGTTTTCATATAGTTGGGATTTTAGACTTTAAATATCACTATTTTTACAGAAAATTCAAGGATATGACCGACACTTTACTCAATCATAGATCTATCAGGAAGTACAAGCAAGATCCCATTCCCAACACCATCCTGAACTACATCCTTGAAGCTGGGACCCGGGCTTCCACCACCGGGAATATGCAGCTCTATTCCATCATTGTTACCACTGATGAGGAAATGAAAGAGAAGCTGTCGCCCTGTCACTTTAACCAGCCGATGGTAAAAGAAGCCCCTGTTACCTTAACCTTTTGCGCCGATTTTAACCGATTCAACCTTTGGTGTGAGCAGCGAAAGGCTGAACCGGGCTACGATAACTTCCTCTCCTTTTTTACAGCAGCTATTGACGCGCTGCTGGTGGCACAGAATGTATGTGTGGCAGCTGAAGATGCCGGACTGGGAATTTGCTACCTGGGCACCACCACCTATATGGCCGGAAAAATCATTGAAATCCTGGATCTGCCTCAGGGAGTGATACCCGTAACAACAGTTACACTGGGTTATCCCGATGAGTGGCCCGAACTAACGGACAGACTCCCCCTGGAAGCCGTGGTCCACAGGGAAAAATACCAGGATTATAGCGAAACTGACATTGATGAGCACTACAAGGAGAAGGAGTTGATGGCAACTTATCAAGCGTTTATCAAAGAGCATGAAAAAGAGACCCTGGCACAGGTATTTACCGACATCCGATATAAAAAAGAGGATAACATTCTGTTTTCCAAATCCTTACTAGATATTTTAGGCAAGCAGGGCTTTATGTATCATCCATAAAAAACGTCGATTAGTATAACTTTTTTCACCCGCTTACGTTATAGGCTAATAGAGTCCCATTTTTTATATTGAGATATATTCTATATTTGTAGAGCACGATCCCGGATCAAAACCGTTTAGCCATGAAAAGAGCAGTGATCATTTTAGCAGTTGTATTTGCAGTAGGTATTCTGATGAGTTCATGCAACAAGCATGTTTGCCCGGCTTACAGCCAGATCGACGATACTGAGCAAACACTGCCCAAGGGATAAGCCTGATCCAGGTATTCCGCTCCAAATATGTTAAGATTTACCACCGGTAGATCTTTTTTTTTGTACTGTCGCCAACAATTCCCTTCAATAATTCGTTAATTTGCATGGTGTTTGCTGATCAATATGCCATGAGAGGTACTTTTATACTCATACTGATTTTTGTACTTTCTGCAGGTTCCTTGTTGGCACAGGGAGAGCTTGATGAACAGAGGCGGGTGATGCTCAGGGACGAACGAACCTTTGCAGGTTTTCTCAATTCCAATGGTTGGGGAGCAAACTACAGATATGGTTACTGGAGAAATTACAGGAACCAGTTTATCATTGATGCTGACTTTGCATACGTTAAGCACCCCAAAGAGGTCAAGACCTCTGTTCCCTATAACTACAATACGTATCGTTATGTTTACGGCAAGGAGAACCTTTTCTGGGAATTAAAAGGGACAGCTGGCTGGCAAAAGGAGCTTTACCGGAAGATTGACCGTAACGGGATCTCCGTGCGGCTGTATTACGCAGGGGGAATTTCCCTTGGCTTTGCCAAACCCATCTACTACAAAGTATTCACCACTTCGCCCGTCGGAGAGGTCATATATGAAGAGTACCTGAAGTTTGATCCGAGTATACACCAGGCGCTTATAGGTGGGCGCGGACCCTTCTTCATGGGCTTTAATGAGCTAAAGGTCATTCCGGGTTTATACGGAAAAACGGGCTTTAGTTTTGAATACAGTCAGAAGGATGCCATCGTTCATGCCCTGGAGGCCGGAATTAGTATTACGGCCTATCCCAAGGAGATTCCAATTATGGCCAACGAGCATAACAGCTGGATCTTTTTTACACTCAATGTTGGCTACCGTTTTGGCCGGATTATCGACATCAGCGATGCTGCACGCTCCAAGAGCAGAAAACAGAAAAAAGCCGAACGTAAAGCGGCAAAAACGGCCGCTTCCTCCCCCGTATATTAATTTTTTTTGAATAGTGAATTTTGGCCCTTTTGGGGTTTTGCCAATTTGATATTATTGTGTAAATTCGCACTCCTGTTATTTCAAAAACAAATTATATCGTAATCATTTAATAATTAAAAACATGGGAAAAATAAAAGTTGGTATTAATGGATTCGGCCGGATCGGAAGACTGGTCTTTAGAGTGGCTGCTGAGATGCCTGAGGTGGAAGTTGTAGGCATCAACGACCTTATCGATGTGGACTATATCGCATATATGCTAAAATATGACTCTACTCACGGACGTTTCAACGGAACTGTAGAGGTTAAAGATGGAAACCTTGTTGTTAACGGTTCTACCATCAGGGTAACTGCCGAAAGAAATCCTGCAGATCTAAAATGGGATGCAGTAGGTGCTGAGTATGTGGTTGATTCTACCGGTCTTTTCCTGACAAAGGAGAATGCCAAGGGTCACATCGAAGCAGGAGCCAAAAAGGTAATTATGTCTGCCCCTTCCAAGGATGATACCCCCATGTTCGTTATGGGTGTAAACCATAAGAAATACAGCAGCGACATGAACTTTGTTTCCAACGCTTCCTGTACCACCAACTGCCTTGCTCCTGTTGCCAAGGTACTGAACGACAAGTTTGGTATCCTGGAAGGCTTGATGACTACCGTACACGCTACCACTGCTACCCAGAAAACCGTTGACGGACCTTCCATGAAGGACTGGAGAGGTGGACGCGGAGCCGGACAAAATATCATTCCTTCTTCCACAGGTGCTGCCAAAGCTGTTGGCAAGGTAATTCCCGAACTGAATGGTAAACTTACTGGAATGGCTTTCAGGGTTCCCACCCCGAACGTATCCGTAGTTGATCTAACTGTCCGTCTGGAAAAAGGTGCTTCTTACGAGACTGTTTGTGCAGCCATGAAAGAGGCCAGCGAAGGCGAACTGAAAGGTGTACTTGGTTATACCGAAGAAGCTGTAGTAAGCAATGACTTCCTGGGTGAACTCTGTACTTCATTCTTCGATGCAGGTGCCGGTATCGGTCTGAACGACAACTTTGTTAAAGTTGTTAGCTGGTACGATAACGAAATGGGCTACTCTGCCAAGGTTGTTGAACTGCTCATCCACATGAACAGTGTTGACAACGCTTAAGAAATAATTCTTTCATTGTTAGAAGGGGAGCTCTGCGGGGCTCCTTTTTTTTTGTACCAGAAATATTGCTAAAGTTTGCCGAATTAAATATTTGTACGTATTTTTGTACATATTTATGTACATATAATAAACCAGGTCATGCTTACAACCACCCTCTCTGATTTTAGGAAGGATATAAAAAAATATCTTGACAACGTCACTTCGAATTTCGAGACACTATTGATTAACAGAGGAAAAGACAGTGGTGTTGTGATCATTTCCCTTGAAGAGTATAATTCACTTCAGGCAACCCAACACGAATTATCATCGGCAAGCAATGAGCAAAGACTCGATTCCGCCATTAACAAGTTGAAACGCGCTGACTCATTTGAAAAAGACCTGCTTGACCGATGAAGTATATCTTTGTAGATGAATCCTGGGAGGATTATCTCTACTGGCAAAAAAATGACAAAAAGATTCTGAAGAGAATCAATGAATTACTGAAGGATGTTTCCAGAACGCCGTTTTCGGGAATTGGCAAACCTGAGCCATTGAAATATAAGTACAAAGGTTTTTGGTCAAGGCGAATCGACAGGGAACATCGACTTATTTACCAGGTGAAAGATGATGAGATTCGAATCGCAAAATGCCAACACCATTATGACTAATAAAAAAACGTCCCGGTTACCCGGAGCGTTGTCCTGCTTTGATTGGGGTTGGAATTAATAATATTCGATGTGTTCGAAGGGAATCTGGATCGTCTGCTCGTAATGGATGCCCAGCTCTTCGATGGATTCATCTCCCTCCTCAAAATACCAGAGGATCTTTACATCCTTCCCTGAGTCATGGTTGATCTTCATGATCCGTAACAACTCAAGCATATATTTGGATGAACCGCTGTTGATATACTCGAGCTTGATGGTCATCACCGTCTTTTCAACAGGAGAAACAAAATACTCATTGATCCAGTCAATCAACCGCTCAAAAAACTCACCCGGATCTTCAGGGATTGATCTTCCCTCCATGGATAGTTCCCCGGTATCCCCCAGAAACTCCACTTCAGGTGAGTTGAATGTCTTTTTCAAAAAAAGCTCTTCCATATAGTCTTTCTTATTCGTATCGTAATGCCAGGATGGGATCAAGTTTTGAGGCCTTTACGGCTGGAAAATAGCCTGAAATCACCCCTACAGCAAAACAGAGCCCAATCCCCGTCAGTATCCATTTCCATGGAATGATAAAGTTTGAGTCAATAGCTAAAGATACACCATTTCCAATAACTATTCCTAACAAAATACCAACAACAGCGCCCATCTGGCCAATCACAATTGCTTCATATAGAAACTGGCGTTTGATCATCACTGACTTAGCTCCCAGTGCTTTCCGTGTACCAATTTCTTTAGTTCGCTCGGTCACCGAAACCAACATAATATTCATCAGTCCGATAACGGCTCCCATCAAAGTGATCAGTCCTATAATGGTTGCCGCCATAGTTACCATTTTCATATTTTCGAGCAGCATCTGTGCCAGCTGATCGCTCTTAGTAATATTAAAATCCGTTTCGTCCCTGGCCTCTAACCGCCTTACACGTCTGAAAAGCCCTTCAGCTTCTGATACACATACATCAAGCATTTGCGGCTGTGCGGGCATTACATTTATGGAATAACGCATCTGGGGCCTGGAAAAGTATTGCCTTACATTGGTGTAAGGAATCAGGCAGGTCCTGTCTGTTCCCATGGCACCCGAGTTACCCCTCGATTTAAGAACCCCCACTACCCGGTATCTTCCACCTCCCACCGAAATAAAACGGTTTAAAGGGTCCTGATTCTTTTCAAAAGCCGCTTTGGCCACAGCTTCACCTATCAACACTATATTTGCATTGTTCGCGATTTCGTCCGTCGTGAAATTCCTCCCCAGACCTATCTCATACCCGGCTGTATGAATATAATCTTCATCTACACCAAGAACCGAGGTGTTGGGATTCGATTTATAAGATTTATACTTGACCACAGCACTACCCGATGCTCTTGACCATACGGATACAGCGGCGGGAAGCTCATACAACTCCTTGAATTCCTGTGCTTGCTTATGAGAAATAAAATCATGATTCTTCCTTCGGTAGGACTGGTTTCCGATCTGAACACGCATACTTCTCGATTCGATGGTAAAGGTATTGGCTCCCATCAGGCTGAACGACTCAGTAAGGGCGTACTTTATAGAATCGATAGCGGTAAGAATCCCTACCAGTGCCATAATCCCAAAAGCAATGATCATAACGGTCAGTATGGTCCTCAGTAAATTGGTCCTGATCGACTTCATTGCAATCCTTACATTCTCAACAAACATGCCCTTCTTCATCGATCTCATTTTTGATTGCACAATAAAAATATAAAAATCTGAACAATCTACGGGGTATTATGTCAGGCTAAAGAGCATTTTCCAATATATTTACAATTTATTCAAAATAGCCCCTATGACTTTCGATTTTGAAATGATTCAAAAAGCCTACCAGGCATTCCCCCGCAGAATTGTAGCTGCCAGAAAGATACTTCAAAAACCCATGACCCTCACAGAAAAGATTCTCTATGCACACCTGTTTAGCGGCGCACCTGAGCAATGCTATGGACGCGGTACTGATTATGTGGATTTCAGTCCGGACCGGGTTGCCATGCAGGATGCAACGGCGCAGATGGCGCTTCTGCAGTTCATGCAGGCAGGTAAAGCAAAGGCAGCAGTGCCATCCACAGTGCATTGCGACCACCTGATCCAGGCTAAATCAGGGGCACTTGAGGATTTAAAGACTGCAATCACTACCAATCAGGAAGTTTACGATTTCCTGGGAAGTGTTTCCAATAAATACGGGATCGGCTTCTGGAAGCCAGGTGCAGGAATTATCCATCAGGTGGTTCTGGAAAATTATGCCTTTCCCGGGGGGATGATGATTGGAACCGATTCGCATACGGTAAATGCAGGCGGACTTGGAATGGTTGCCATTGGTGTTGGTGGAGCAGATGCTGTGGATGTGATGGCAGGCATGCCCTGGGAACTTAAATTCCCCAAACTGATTGGTGTCAAGCTGACCGGAAAGTTGAGTGGATGGACATCTGCAAAGGATGTGATACTGAAGGTGGCGGGAATCCTTACTGTAAAAGGAGGCACGGGAAAAATCGTGGAATATTTTGGTGATGGAGCCGCATCCATTTCCTGTACCGGAAAAGGTACCATATGCAATATGGGCGCAGAGATTGGGGCCACCACTTCACTCTTTGGATACGATGAGAAAATGAAGGCCTACCTCACCGGTACCGGACGGGCCGATGTAGCTGCTGAGGCAGATCAGATCGCAGAGCACCTGACCGGCGATCCCGAGGTTTATGCCAATCCTGAAAAGTATTTCGATGAAGTGATTGAGATAGATCTCTCTACCCTTGAGCCCCATATCAACGGGCCCTTTACTCCCGATAAGGCATGGCCCATCTCAAAATTTGCAGAGGCAGTTGAAAGGGAAGACTACCCGGCGAAACTTGAAGTGGGACTGATTGGATCATGCACCAACTCCTCCTACGAAGATATTACCCGAGCGGCATCGGTGGCCCGACAGGCCGGTGAAAAAGATCTGAAGGTGGTTGCTGAATTTACTATTACACCTGGTTCTGAACTGGTACGTTACACCATTGAACGGGATGGCCTTATCAGAACCTTTGAAGAGATTGGCGGGGTGGTGCTGGCCAATGCATGCGGGCCGTGTATCGGGCAGTGGGCACGGAAAGATGCCCACAAGCAGGAGAAGAATTCCATAATCACCTCCTTTAACCGTAATTTTGCAAAAAGAGCAGATGGCAATCCCAATACCCACTCCTTTGTGGCCTCTCCGGAGATTGTAACCGCCATGGCCATTGCCGGAGACATGCGCTTCAATCCACTGACCGACACCCTGGTTAATGAAAAAGGAGTAGCTGTAAAACTGGATGAACCTCAGGGACTGGAGCTTCCCGTAAAGGGATTTGCAGTGGAAGACAATGGCTATCAGGCCCCTGCAGATGATGGCAGTGGTGTGGAGATTGAGGTAGACCCCTTATCCAAACGATTGCAGCTGCTGACCCCCTTTACTCCGTGGGATGGAGAGGATTTGACAGGCCTGAAACTGCTGATCAAAGCCAAAGGAAAATGTACCACTGATCATATTTCCATGGCAGGCCCCTGGTTGCGTTTCAGAGGGCACCTTGATAATATCTCCGACAATATGTTGATAGGTGCAGTGAATGCTGCAAATGATCAGACCAATTCGGTACTGAATCAGCTATCGGAGAAATATGAGCCGGTTCCGGCCACTGCAAGAGCCTACAAGGCTAATGGGATTGCATCTGTTGTGGTTGGTGATGAAAACTATGGTGAAGGTTCCTCCAGGGAACATGCAGCCATGGAACCCCGACACCTGGGTGTCAGAGTAGTACTTGTGAAGTCCTTTGCAAGGATCCATGAAACCAACCTGAAAAAGCAGGGAATGCTGGGCCTCACCTTCCAGAATAAGGAAGATTATGACCTGGTGCAGGAAGGGGATCTGGTTGATGTCCTTGGACTAAAAGAATTGGCACCAGGAATACCGCTTGAAATCTGCCTGCATCATTCCGATGGCAGCACCGACCGTTTCAAGGCTAATCATACACTCAATAACAACCAGATTGCATGGTTCAGAGCAGGATCGGCATTGAACCTTTTAAGACAGGAAAACCAGTAATACATTGCATACTACCTCCTCTTTTATAAGTGCCTTTGTCCGACTGGGGAAATTTCTACGGCAATTTCCCGATGGCAGCGGGTCACAATCCGATGGTGATGCACCCTCTATGGAGAAGTTGAATAAGGAATTCTTCAAGGAGTTTTCTGAGCTCCTGGAGCAGGAGCCTGTTCTGAATCCATGGTTTACCCGGGAGTCGCTGATGGAGGCGCTAAGAGGCATTGCCTCCATGTTGGAGGAGGAAGTGCTTCATAAATGGCTCGACGCCTATGGGATCAAAGACATTGCCTCAGGGGCGCAGAGAACTGTGGGGCTGGTTCTGGCAGGAAACATTCCGATGGTTGGTTTCCACGATATGATGTCTGTTCTGGCAAGCGGGCATATGGTACTGGCCAAACCTTCTTCCAAAGACGATCGCTTGATCAGAATGATCGCCAGGCTTCTGGTGGCCATTGACCCTGAGATAGGCAGTCGAATCCAATTTACAGATGATAAGCTCTCCGGTATGGATGCGGTGATTGCCACAGGAAGTGATAACAGTGCCCGCTACTTTGAATACTACTTCAGGAAGATTCCCCATATCATCAGAAAAAATCGTAATGGTGTTGCTGTGTTAACCGGAGAAGAATCGGAAGAGGAGCTGGCGGCGCTGGGTAAGGATATCTTTAGCTATTTTGGTATGGGTTGCCGCAATGTGACAAAACTCTATATTCCTGAGTCATACGACCTGAAGGTTCTTTTGGGTGTACTGGATCGTTTCCACCATTTGTACCAGCACCATAAATACGGCAACAATGTAGACTACTACAGGACCATGTACCTGATGAACCAGGTCACTTTTCTCGACAATGGGGTATTGCTGGTAAAGGAGGACCCTTCCATTGCAAGTCCGGTGGGAGTTGTTTTTTATGAAAGATATTCGGAAATTGGCTTTGTACAACAAGAACTGGAACTGCACCGCCAGGAGATCCAGTGTATCGTATCGACTGACCCGGAAATCGATGGTGCTATCCAACCAGGGTCCACTCAGATACCGATGCCCTGGGATTATGCCGATGGTGTGGATACCATCCGTTTTTTAATGGAACTTACTTAAGATGATCTACCTCTTCAGAATTATCAGCGCTGAAAACCCGGATTTTTATCGGGACCTGGTAGCAGGGGGCACAGATACCTTTCTGGACTTTCACTCTACCCTTCAGAAAGAGCTGGGTTACGATCCCACCCAGCTTGCTTCCTTCTATATCACCGATGCAAATTGGGGAAAGGAGACGGAGATTACCCTGATTGATATGATGCAGGAGCCGGGAGTAACAAGCTATTCCATGGATCAGGTCACCCTGGAGGAGCATATCAGTGAGCTCAATCAGCGCATGCTCTATCTTTTCGATTTCTTTTCAGAACGAGCATTTTTCATTGAATTGATTGAAATGGAAGATCAAATCTCATCGCGCCAAACACCTTTTATCGGTCACCGCCAGGGAGATGCACCCCCACAGCTGGCACTGGACCAGTTAATGGATGAATCCCCTGAACTTGAGGATACTGATCCCCTGGATGATCCCGATAACCTGAATATCGACGACCTGGATCCAGATATGTTTGATGCTGGAATTCCGGAGGACTTTTAACATGAAGCCTACGCTGGTAGTACTGGCCGGGCCCACGGCAGTGGGAAAAACCACTTGTGGTCTTGAGGTGGCCAGGCACTTTGGCACCGAAATCATCTCCGCCGACTCCAGGCAGATCTACCGGGAAACTACCATTGGAACAGCAGTGCCTTCGCCCAAAGAACTGGCCCTTGTCAAACACCACTTTATCCAGAGTATCTCCGTAAAGGAACCCTATAATGCAAGCATTTATGAGAATCAGGTGCTTGAAAAGCTGGAACAGCTATTTAAGGTACACGATCTGATCCTGATGGTCGGTGGTTCGGGACTCTATATTGATGCCGTCTGTGAAGGGATAGACGACCTTCCGAAGGTAGACCCCGGACTACGGGAAGAGCTCCAGGAAAGATTTAGAAAAGAAGGTCTGGAATCCCTTACCAAACAGCTACTTATCCTGGACCCGGTTTCCTTTGAAAAAGTGGATCTGAAGAATCATATGCGGGTACTGAAGGCCCTGGAGATCTCCATTCAAACAGGTAAACCCTATTCGTCTTTTCTTTCGGATACAAAAAAGGAGCGCCCCTTCCACATCCTTCGGATCGCACTGGATCTGGATCGGGAGATCCTCTACAAGCGAATCAACACCCGGGTGGAGCAGATGATGGAGGCCGGACTGCTTGAGGAGGTACGGCAAGTACAGCACCTGAAGGGATATACCGCCATGAAGACGGTTGGATACCGGGAACTGTTCCCGGTTCTGGAAGGAAAGCAGAGCATCAACGAAGGAGTGGATCTGATCAAGCGACATACCCGCAAATTTGCAAGGAAACAGCTGACCTGGTTTCGGAAAGAGAAACGCTACCAATGGTTCTCCCCCCGCAATTGTAAGGAAGTGATAGATTGGATAGAAAAAGAGAGAGGCTACTTATAGAAATTCCTGGTAAATGCCGAGAACTCATCCCTTCCAAGGACCATCCTTCTCCAGAAGGCATTCAAAAAGCCTGAGCCATAAGCAAACAGCTGTGTATAGCTGGTAACAACAGCCAGAAGCGCAATGCTGAAATTTCTGGTCTTTCCAAGGGCACTCAAGAATAAGAGGAGCATATGGCTTAGAATCGGTATGGCAAAATACCAGGATACCAGGAAGGCAAGCAGAAGTAGTGAAATCACCCCAAGTGTAAAAATAGCAGGTGCTGTATGAACCAGCTTCAAGGTCCCCGGATGTCTATGCTGGAGGTTGATCCTGGCAATACCCGAGTTATAGACCTGTTTAAAGAAGCGCCTCAGGTTGGTTCTTCTTTTATGATACACAAATGCCTCCCTGATCAACTGGGTGGTGAATCCCTTCTCCACGATACGGATACTCAGATCCACATCCTCTCCGAAACGCATGGCGGAGAATCCGCCTGTTGTCTCATACACCTCCTTTGAAAAGCCCATATTAAAGCTGCGGGGATAAAACTTCTCCATCTTTTCGTTTCCTCCCCTGATGCCTCCGGTGGTTAAAAAGGAAGTCATGGAAAAATTGATCGCTTTCTGAAAATTTGTGAAATCCTTATGGGCCCGGTCGGGACCGCCAAAGGCATCGGTATAACTACTCTCCAGGGTCTCCCTGACAATCTGAACGTAGTTCTCGGGCAATACACAGTCTGAATCCAGGAAGATCACATAGGAGCCGCTGGCCTTCTCACATCCAAAATTGCGGCTGGGTCCGGGTCCCGAATTCTCCTTGTAAAAATATCTGATATTGAGTACATCCCTGTATTCCTCAACCACAGGCTCACTGCTTTCCGTGGAACCGTCTTCCACCAGGACGACTTCGAAATTCCGGTTTGTTTGAAGGCTAAGGCTCTGGAGGAGCTCCCTGGTCTCCCCGGGCCTGTTAAAAACGGGAATGATAAAAGATACCTTCACCTTAAATCTCCTTCTCCACCTCGTAATTGTTTCGCTCTGTAGAATTCCGTGAGACCAGTTCTCCAAGAAATCCTCCAATAAACAGGAGGGTCCCCATAATCATACTGGCCAGACCAATATAAAAGAAAGCGCTGTCGGCAATCAGACGCTGAGGAATATGCTTGATCAGGGCAATCATTTTATCAACTCCCAGATAGATGGCCATCCCCAGTCCCACCAGAAACATTAGCGAACCCATGGCGCCAAAAAGGTGCATGGGCTTTTTACCGAAGCGGGTCAGAAAACTTACGGTCATCAGATCCAGAAATCCATTGAGGAAACGGCTCATTCCGAATTTAGTCACCCCGTATTTACGTTCCTGGTGCTGTACCACCTTCTCTCCAATCTGGGTAAAACCATTTCCTTTAGCAAGTACCGGAATGTAGCGGTGCATATCTCCATATACCTCCACGCTTTTTACCACATTTAGCCGGTATGCCTTTAGTCCACAGTTAAAATCGTGGAGCCGGATCCCGCTTACCCTCCGGGCCGCCCAGTTAAATAGTTTGGTAGGTACCTTCTTTCTAAGAAAGGGATCGAAACGCTTCTTTTTCCAGCCGCTTACCACATCATAACCCTCTTCCAGGATCATCCTTCGCATTTCGGGTATTTCCTCCGGGCTATCCTGCAAATCCGCATCCATGGTGATCACCACTTCGCCCAGGGCCAAAGCAAAACCAGTATGAAGGGCCGCCGACTTCCCATAGTTCCGGCGGAACTTGACACCCCTGATTTGGGGGTTAGTAAGTTTCAGTGATTCAATCTGTTCCCACGATCCATCCTTACTGCCATCGTCCACCAGGATCACTTCGTAGCTAAGCTTATTTTCGGAAAGCACACGATCAATCCAGCCACACAGCTCAGGGAGTGACTCCTCCTCATTATACAGGGGAACTACGACGGAGACATTCATGGCTTAGCCGGTGCTTAAGCAGGACTGGTTACATCCTCTTCCTTCTTGATAAAGGCAGCTATGATAAGTCCGATAATGGCGTTCACAATGGGCCCGAAGATCAGTGCCATTTTTATCATATTAGCCACATTCATACGCTTTTCCATCCTATCCAGGAGGTCGTCGTACATGCTCTCAGGAATTCTGGAGTTGCTCATGATCTTCTCTTCAGCCACAATCCTCAGCTGGTCCACCAGACCTGGATCAATGACTGTATAAAGAAGATAGGTATAGGCTGCACTGATAATAGTGGCGAAAATACCAGCAGAGACAAGCACCATAACAAATATTTGTCCAAAGCTTGCATATCCTCCCAGGTGTACATTACGATACTGGATCATCAGGTAGACCAACAGGACAATACCTACCAGCATACTTACGTAATTTGTCCAGCTTACGGTGGCCATTCCGATAAAATAGAAAACCAGTGAAATGAAAACAGATACTAAGCCAAGAATGGCGCCATATATCAGAGCTGGCTTCCAGAAAGGTGCTTTTACTTTGTCTTCCATGATTAAAGATTCTTATAGTTAGTGATAGTAGTTTCAAAAAAAACGGGCAAGCTACTTATATCGCACCGCTACAACCGCTTACCCTTGCTACCTTCCGGTCCTGGGGGAATTGAGCAGGAGCTGGTCGTATAAGACTTGCCCGAGGCGCAAATTTAAGAAGAAAAAGCGGTTCTGGCAATATCCTTTTAAGATATGCCGGAACCGCTCCTTTTTAATGCTTCAAGCTTAAATACTAAAGCTTCTAATTCTCC
>QMPQ01000101.1 GCA_003648635.1 Bacteroidota bacterium
GATGAAGCCCAGGAAATAGACGAGATTGGAAAAAAGATAAAGATCATCATCGATTCCCTACCTGGTGTTTGCCCGATCCTGTCAGGATCCTCAGCTTTTGAACTGGCAAATAAGTTGAATGAGCCTCTGACCGGGCGCAAATTTGAGTTCTTTCTGTATCCCATGGCCTTTTCCGAAATGTCGGTACATCATGGCCTCAGAAAGGAGATTCAGCAGATTGAGAGCAGGTTAATTTTTGGTTCCTATCCTGAGATTGTTATGAATCCAGGGCAGGAGAAAGAGCTGTTAACAGAACTAACCAGCAGCTACCTGTACAAAGATGTGTTCAAATATGGGAACATCCGGAAACCTAAAGAACTGGAGAAAATAGTCACTTTGCTGGCATGGCAGGTTGGAAGTGAAGTGAATACATCGGAATTAGCCGGAGAAGCCAGAATAGCATCCCACACTGTCGATCGTTATATCGACCTGCTACAGAAAGCATTTATTATCTTCGAATTGCCTGCCTTTTCCAGAAATCTGAGAAACGAGATAAAAAAGAACAAGAAGATATATTTTTTTGATAACGGGATCCGCAATGCCCTGATCGGAAACCTGGGCCCTCTGGCAAACAGGAGTGACGTGGGAGCACTATGGGAAAACTACCTGGTATCAGAAAGACACAAACGTAATGCATTCCTGGGTTTTCATGGTTACAAATATTTCTGGCGAACCAGGCAACAGCAAGAGATTGATTATCTGGAGGAGGCAGATGGCAAAATCAACGCATTCGAATTCAAATGGAATCCTGATAAAAAAGCAAAATTCCCTCTCACCTTCACCAAAAACTATCCTGTCAACAGCACTACTGTTGTGAATCCCGGAAATTACGATCTTTTTCTGAGCATTGACTGAAACATGCCAACCGAACCAAAACCCATGATCAAGCTGGATTGGAAAGCGTACAAGATGGCCGGATAGCAGGACTACTGACCGTAAATGGGGTATTTATCCAGTCCCATCTTCTCCAGGATGGCAAGGAACCGGGGATCCTGGTGCAGGTGGTGAAACTGAATTCTTACACCCATCTCTGCACCCTGCTGATTAAGAATAGATCTATCCAGCCAGTCGAGTGCTTCATCATCCCTCCCTGCCATTGCATAGTAACTGGCCAGAGTAAAATAGTTCTTCTCACGTTCCACAAGCAGAAGATGGATCCCTATTTTCCACTCCAACACCCCCTTGAAACCAGATTCATTGTAAATGCTGTCTGCCGTCTCCATATCGTAGGCAGGATCTGACGCAAAATACTTTTTGAAAGCCTCAAAAGCTTTTTCATCTTCTTTTATCGCCCAGTAACAATCCATTTCTTTGTAGGGAATCCAGGGGTTATTTTCATGCAGTTCATTGGCCCGGCTAAGTTCTTCCAGGGCCTCAGGAACCTGGCCCCGGGTCAAATAGAGTTTCACACTAACATATCTTTTTATAAAAGAGAGTGGATCAAGTTCAATTGCCTTTTCTATATGCAGGCGAGCCTCCTCGTATTTTCCAATTATACTCAGATGTTCAGCGTAATAATGATGAGCAGTGGAATAATTGGGATTCAGTTCCAAAGCACGTTGAAAAGCTTTCTCTGCAGCTTCCCAATCAAAATCCACAAAGTCCCCAAGTGTTGCCAGGACAGTATACGCTTCGGCCAGGCTTTCATCCAGTTTCAATGCTCTGTTAGCCAGTTCCACAGCTATATCTCTTCCTTCAAGACGATCCATCCAACCCTGTAATGCCATCAGATTATAGGTATCGGCTTTCCCTGCATAAGCAAGAGCATAATCCGGGTCAGTTTCAATGGCTTTATCGAAGTACTCAATGCTTTTTCTATATCCCTCCCCTGTACGTTTGTTCCAGTAAAACCGTCCCATCTGATAGTATTCAAAAGCCTCTACACTTCTGGTTTTGTTGTCCAGGATCTGGGCCTCCTGACTTGAAGTTAGAATGGTATTCAGTTCCGAAGCAATCTTCATAACAATCTCGCTTTGTGTATGAAACACATCCACCACATCCCGGTCATAGTTTTGGGCCCAGATGTGGTTGTCATGCATGGCATCGATCAACTGCACGGTGATCCTGGCCTTGTGGCCATACCGCTGCACACTGCCTTCCACGATATAGGAAACATTCAGCTCCCGGGCTATCTCGGGAACGCTTTTCATTCCTCTTTCCCGGTACATATCAGAAGAGGTACGGGAAATGACTCTCAGCTCCTCTATGACAGAGATCCTGTTGAGCAGATCCTCCACCAGTCCGTCTACGAAATGCTCATTTCCCTCTTCTTCACTTAAATTCTGAAAGGGCAGGACCGCAATGGATTTGTCAAGAATCCCGCTTGCATCCCTCCGGTCCCGGAGGTGAAGGACATTGAGGATGATCAGAACTGCAATCACTGCAAGGCTGATATAACTGGCTATCTTCCACATGCCGGATTCAGCCTGTTTTTTCCCGGGCCCTGCACCCTCTACCGGTTCTGTCTTTATGATCCCGCCTCCAGGATGGATGTCGAAGATCCAGGAGAAGATCACTGCAATAATGAATCCCGTGATGAGCAGGATGATGATGAAATTGAGGGTCCAGTCAGGGAGCCCCAGGGAAGGAATCACAATATCAGCCAGTTCGAGGATCACAAAAGCTGCCGCTGCGTATATGCTGATGACACGGATAACCTTCCTGCGCCTAAGCTCCTGCCAGAATTGGGATAACTTGTTCGGATTTTCAGACATCTGAAGGTGCAGTTGATTATCTGCAAGTTAAGACCTTATGCTTTATGAGTCAAACCTGACCCTCTATGCTTAACCAATATCTCCAGGAAATCTGGCAGGGAGGAGATATGAACGCGTTTGTTAAAAGGGTATGAATCTTCAGTTTGTGCGATAATCCATGCTTCTTCTATCCCCAGGTCATTCAATGCCTGGTACAGTCCTCTGGTTGGTTTTGGTGCAGTGGAGGTTTTGAATTCAACTGCCACTCTTCTATCTCCTTTTTCCAGTAACAGATCAATTTCATTTCCTGAGGAAGACCTGTAAAAGTAGGGTTGCCATCCCTGTAGATGAGTTAGAATGTTCTCTATGCAATAGCCTTCCCAGGATGGCCCAAATACCGGGTGCCCCATTAATGCATTTATGTCTTCTATATTCAGGATAGCATGTAGTATTCCTGAATCCCTGATATAGATTTTGGGCGACTTGACCACCCTTTTTCTGATATTGGGAGTATAAGGTTGCAGGGATCGCAGGATAAACAATTGCTCCAGCAGATCAAGATATTTCTGGACGGTATGGTAACTGGTCCCCAGCGATTCTCCCAGTCTTGAACTATTCAGCAATTGACCCTGGTTATGTGCACACATGGAAAGCAACCTCCTTGAAGTAATGGATGGAATATTCATACCTAGCTGTGGAACATCCCTTTCCACGAAAGTACGAATGAAATTCTCCCGCCAGCTGTCACTTGCCTTATCTGAGCGCTGCAGGTAACTTTGCGGGAATCCACCACGCAACCAATGCCTGTTCAAAGAAAATTCGCTTGTGCTTTTCAATTCATTTGCACCAAATGGGGTCAGTTCAAGGTAGCCAATCCTGCCTGCCAGCGTTTCGGCACTTTGCTTCAGAAGGTCCCTGGAGGCAGAACCCAGTATCAGGAACTTTCCGTTCTTTCTCTCATCATCAACAGCGGGCCTCATGGCCCGGAACAGATCGGGCTTAAGCTGGATCTCATCAATGCATATGTTCTTATCCCTGTTATTCTTAAAGAAAAGCTCAGGATCATTAAGCTTGTTTAGATCTGATTGTTTTTCAAGATCCAGATATACAAATGAATCATCGCTGGAAATAATCATTCTGGCCAGCGTGGATTTCCCACACTGTCTCGGTCCAAGAATAGCAACTACCGGGAAAATTCCCTGGAACTCAATAGTTTTGTTATATAACAGACGATCAATCAAACTTTGTAAATTAGAATCTCATGTTCTATTTTGCAAATATAATCCTATTCTAATAGAATATCAAATAAATATCTTTACCTATTTCAGGTGGTGGAATGGATTTCCTTGACTCCGTACCAGCTGTTAATATCGCTCCAGGGGACCAGATCGGGTCTCTTGAATGCCATCTGCACCGTTTCCAGTTGCTCTCCTCTGATTTCAATGGCATCCAGGGAGGAAGGTCTCATCCTTGCACGAATGGCCATGGCCAGGGTGGCTATCTCATTCTTATGGAAACCCATGATCTTGGCGGCCACCATATCCGTAGCCAATGGATTGGTCCCGGCAATAATCAGATCGGTTTTGACCAAGTTGCCATCGGTGGGCCCGTTCCCCTCCATGGAGGTGGATGCGTCAATGACCGTCAAACCAGGGGGACAGGCACGGACCATGTCCATTATCTCAAAGGAGACACAGGGAGATTTTTTTTCAAACGATTCATTATGAATGCAGGACCTTACCGAACAGTAGGCACTGCCAGGATACAATCCCATCAGGTTTTTCATTCCAAGGCTTACCCTGGCCAGCACATGGGTTTTCATCATCGGCACGGTACAGAGCAGGTCTATTTCTGATAAGGATTTATGCACCACGATTTTATTGAATACATAGGCATCTGGCACTTCCACCTCTACCATCTCCCCTGTATGAAGATTGATCAGGGGGATCCCCAGGGATTGCGCCAGATCGGTATAACCCAGCTGATCGAATACATACTGCTGCATGGGGTCCAGGATTCCGGGATCTTTTGAGAAGTGAACACCCTCCTCATCGGCATTGAATCCGGGTGCAGAAGCAGAGCCCTCTCCAATGCTAACTTCTTTCCCGGCCTTAAGCATCAACTCCGCCAGTGCCCGAATTACTTCCGGTTTGGTGGTGATATTGGGATCGGGACCAACCAGGTTGGGTTTGAGCATAATTCGCTGCTTATCCCTGCATACTTCTTCGATCCCTCCCAGCCATTCAATGGCCTCTTCAACGGCCCCAGCTATATTATCATCCTTTATTCTTACCACACTGACCACAGGAGACGAACCAGCCAGAGTGAAACCAGAGGCAATGCCCAGGGTGCCAACAGCACTCGTGATGACGAATACCCGTCGGGAAATGTTCTTCTGTTTCTTCATAACTATTGGGATTGGATGCAGATCCAAGGTACGATAGAAGCAGTATACCAGTCAAGTAAATTGCTGTCTTACATACCTGTGATTGAAGTGTATTGAAGCACTTGCGGTGTTAGTTTCAGACTTCCTGCTTAATCTATTTTCGAAGTTCTTGTAAGTCACTGGTAGGTGACTTAGTCACAAGGTAGTGACTTATAAAAAATGATCACAAAAATATTCAGGCCTGTATATCCCTGTTATTCAATTCATTAAAATAACAACTTTGGCATACAGATGACGTTAGAAGTCACTCATTTGAGAAAAAGTCACAGGATGGTGACTTCCCGATTTTCTGAAATGGGCATCCCGGTTTTCTATTGCTTATCATTTGTTGAGCCCTAGAGCCAGGCCTACTTTAATAGTTCCTTCAGCCTATCTTCCAGATAATGCCCACGCAGACCTACTGCCAGAATGATGCCATTGCCGTCGAGGAGAAAGTTGACAGGGATGGACTCAACCTCATACTCGATGGCTGGGGCGGATTTCCTTCCTTTCAGATCGCTTACATGAGATTCCCACTCCAGGCTGTCCTTTTCAATAGCTGCTACCCAGGACTCCTTACTTTGGTCAAGGGAGACACTATAGATGGTAAACCCGGAGCCGTTTACAAACTCCTTGTCCTTGTATTGGTGATAAGTGTTCACCAGATTGGGGTTCTCCCTGCGGCAGGGGGGGCACCAGGCGGCCCAGAAATCGATCAGAACCATCTGCCCGCGTAGGGAATAGAGGGAAATCTTTTCCCCTGCCGGGGATTCAAACACCAGATCAGGTGCACGTTCTCCAATATGGATGCCTATCTCCACTTCGTCTCGCACCTTTAGCAGATCCTCGCTTATTTGACCCTTAACTTCTCTTGCACCATAGGACAAAAGAAAGATAGTAGCCAGAATCATATATTGTGCAACTTTCATATTTCAGATTTTATAGCAAGAATGGTTCTCCCATTCAAGACTTTCGGTTTATTTCAGGAACTCCTTTAGCTTATTATCCAGGGATGCACCCTTGAGTCCCTTGGCAACGATGAGGCCATTGCCATCGATAAGGAAGTTTGCAGGAATGCCAGTCACCCCATACTGGGCGGCAGGAACACTCTGCCAGTATTGCAAATCGCTTACATGTGATTCCCATACCAGGCTATCTTTTTCTATGGCAGCGACCCAAGCCTCCTTACTCCTGTCCAGAGATACTCCGTAGACGGTGAATCCGTTTCCGTTTAAAAACTCCTTGTCCTTGAAATGATGGTAGCTCTTTACCAGATTGGGATTCTCAGCGCGGCAGGGGCCGCACCAGGCAGCCCAGAAATCAATCAGAACCATCTGCCCGCGCAGGGAAGAGAGGGAAATCTTTTCACCCGTGGGAGATTCATATACCAGCTCGGGTGCCCGGTCACCGATATTGATCCCGATCTTAACTCCATTCTGCACCTCTGCCGGAGCCACGGTAAACGTTCCATTTCCACCCCTTGAACTACATGAAATGAGAAACAGGGAGGCCAGGAAGAGATACAATAAAGTTTTCATAGCTCAGGTTTAGGGTTGGTGCAAAGTTAGGAAAATCCTGTTTATTACGCTTCTCGGCGAATGGAGGCACCCAGGCGGTTGAGTCGGACATCGATAGTTTCATAGCCCCGGTCGATCTGCTCAATGTTATAAATGGTGCTGGTTCCTTCGGCCGACATGGCTGCAATCAGCAGGGCCACACCTGCACGGATATCTGGTGAGGACATGGTGGTGGACCGCAGCCTGATGGCATGATCCAGTCCGATTACGGTGGCTCTGTGCGGATCACACAGAATAATCTGTGCTCCCATATCGATCAGTTTATCCACGAAAAAGAGACGGCTCTCAAACATCTTCTGGTGGATAAGTACGCTGCCTTTAGCCTGGCTTGCAGTAACCAGGATAATACTTAAAAGATCGGGAGTCAGTCCGGGCCAGGGAGCATCTGCAATGGTCATAATTGCACCATCGATAAAGGTCTCAATGGTATAGTGATCCTGCTCTGGTACATAAAGATCATCTCCTCTCCTTTCCATTGCGATGCCCAGGCGTTGAAAGGAGCCAGGAATTATGCCAAGCTGCTCATAGGCCACATTTTTGATGGTGAGCTCAGACTTTGTCATGGCCGCCATGCCAATAAAACTACCCACCTCGATCATATCGGGCAATATGCAGTGTTCGGTTCCCGCCAGGGACTCCACTCCATGGATGGTAAGCAGGTTGGATCCTATGCCTTCAATAGTGGCTCCCATCCTGACCAACATCTTGCAGAGCTGCTGTATGTAGGGCTCACAGGCTGCATTGTATATGGTTGTAATTCCCTCTGCCATCACAGAGGCCATAATAATATTGGCCGTTCCGGTTACCGATGCCTCATCGAGGTGCATGTAGGCCCCCTTCAGCCTGGAAGCATTTACCTTGTAAAAGTTCTCGGCATGATCAAAATCAAAGGTGGCTCCCAGTGCCTGAAATCCCAGGAAATGGGTATCGAGCCTTCTCCTTCCGATCTTATCCCCTCCGGGCTTGGGCAGCACTGCTTTCCCATAGCGTGCCAGTAGCGGACCCAGGATCATCACAGATCCGCGAAGAGATGCACTTTGCTGTATATAGGCATCGGTTTGAAAATAGTCCAGGTCTACCTCCTTCGCCTGGAATCGATAAGAAGTCTCAGAAAGTTGCTCAATATGAACACCCAGATCCCGAAGCAGCTGGATTAGCGAGAGCACATCCTTGATTCGTGGAAGGTTTTCAATAGTAACAGGTCCCGGAGTCAGCAGAGTGGCACAAAGAATCTGAAGTGCTTCATTTTTGGCACCCTGGGGGGTGATCTCCCCTTTCAGGCGTTTTCCTCCCTCAATGTGAAACTTCCCCATGGATCAGATATAAACTGACTATTGCTTGTGATAGTGATGGTGCTTGCCCTTTTTACCGCCTCCCTTTTTCTTGGGAGTGATGGGACGGTTCTTAGCAAGAATATCCTTCGTTTCAGGCAGTTTTAGATCAGGGTTCGCTATCAGTACGCCCCCTGACAGGGTCTTCATATCAGTAAAAATCTCACTATCGCTTACCGCCTCCCTGTTCCAGGTGAGATAAGATTTTTTCATATGGTAAGCAATCATCTTCACCAGGTCGTCCTTCTCCTCGCCTGCTTCCAGGGCAACCGCTTTTTCGATCATCAGTACTATGGAGCGGCCATAGTGTTTCTTGGCAATCCTGTGTTGATGATAAGGAACCTTGTCAGGCTTGCTCTGAAAGGACTCAGGCTCCGGCCATGGGTAGGGGGAATCAATATCGAGATCAAAATCGGCAATGATGGCCAGATGATCCCAGAGTTTATGTTTAAAATCGTTCACATCCCTCAGGTGAGGGTTGAGGTTTCCCATCACGCCTATCACGGTCTGGGCAGCCTTGTTTCGCTCTTCACGATCCTCAATAGTCTTGATATGGTTCACCATCTTTTGGATATTCCTTCCATATTCGGGCAGGATCAACTTCTTTCGGCTTGAATTATAATCGTATGTCATTGATTGAAATTTTTACAAAAGTACTTCTTTCTTTTTAATCCACCACCCTGAGCTTGGCAAACTTGAGCAGCAATTGCTTGGTTCCGATGGGAAATAGCACTGTTGCCTTGATATTGGAGCCCGTACCTTCCAGTTGATGTACCTCCCCTATACCAAAACGAGGATGCTCCACCCGGGTCCCCACTTTGATCATTCCCGGATCGGATGGTGTGAAATCTTTGGGTGGCTGTGAGGAGGCAGCGCTTGTGGAAGTGGATTGTGAGCTGCGGGTAGCCTGGTTTACATTGACCAGTTTGCGGGAAGCTTCGGGAACAAATTTTTCTTTTTCTCCTCCTTCGGTTCCGATCCCAGGAACTACCGGGTAGAAATCGGGTGGAAGTTCCAGGTATTTGGTATCGATCTCCTTAATAAAGCGGCTGGGAGAACAGGCATTCTGAATGCCCCATTTATAACGTAGTGCCGCATAGGTGATAATAGCACTCTTTTCGGCCCGGGTCAGCGCCACATAAAATAACCTGCGCTCCTCCTCCAGGTCTTTGGGATTATCGGTGCTCATCGGAGAAGGGAATAGCTCCTCCTCCACTCCCGCAATTATCAGGTGCTTAAATTCAAGTCCCTTAGCCGAATGAATGGTCATCAGGGTCACCCTGTTCCGGTCCTCATCCTTCTCCTGGTCCATATCGGTCATCAGGGTCACCTCCTGCAAGTAGTTGCCCAGGTTCATCTCTCCCTCCCGCTCCGTATTATCTGTATAATCCTTGATCCCGTTAAGCAGCTGCTCAATGTTCTCAGACCTGCTCACATTCTCCGGAGTTCGGTCGGCCTGCAGGTCCCTGATGATGCCTGCTTCGCTGGCAATGGTGTAAGCCAGGTCGAATGCCTCCATCTCCGGCAGGCGTTGCCTGAAACCTTTGATCATCTTCGTGAAGCCCTGCAACTTGGTCAGGGTTCCTTTATTGAAACCCAGATTCACCTGATCAAGATGCGTAAGTACATCCCAGATATGGGAATCGAGCTTTTCTGCATACCCATTCAACTTTTCCAGGGTGGTCTTCCCGATCCCCCGCATGGGGTAGTTGATAATTCGCTTTAAGGACTCGTCATCCCTGGGGTTGACTGTGAGGCGGAAGTAGGCCAGCAAATCCTTGATCTCTTTGCGCTGGTAAAATGAAAGCGATCCAAAGACCTTATAGGGAATATTCATCCGGCGGAGACTCTCCTCAAAAATACGGCTCTGTGCATTGGTCCGGTAGAGAATTGCAAAATCTTTGTGTTCCAGCTGTTGTCTGAAACGGAGGTCAGAGATGTGACCGGCCACCATAAATCCTTCGTCCCGGTCGTTCGGTGCCTTCAAAACACGTATGGGTTCCCCATTCTCATTCTTCGAAAAAACCTCCTTGGAAATCTGTCCCCTGTTCTTTTTAATTACGCTATTTGCTGCATTTACAATAGTTTGCGTAGACCGGTAGTTCTGTTCCAGTTTAAAGAGGCGGTAGTCGGGATAGTCATTCTTAAAGTTCAGCATGTTCTCGATACGTGCCCCTCTGAATGAGTAAATGCTCTGGGCATCATCCCCCACCACACAAAGGTTGCGGTGAAGCTCAGAGAGTTTTTTCACAATCAGGTACTGGGAGTAATTGGTATCCTGGTACTCATCTACAAGCACATAATCGAAGGCCTCCCTGTATTTGTCCAGCACCGCCGGATGGTCCCTGAATAACAGATTGGTTTGCAACAGAAGGTCATCGAAGTCCATGGCTCCAAAATGTTTGCATCGCTTCACATAACGGTCATAGACCTCACCCAGCCGCGGACGGCGCGATACCTGGTCTCGTACCTGGAACTCGCCGCTACTCAAATATACATCAGGGGTAACCAGGTTATTCTTAGCTGTAGAGATGCGTCCAAATACCTCGGAAGGCTTGTAGATTTTCTCGTCGAGGCTGAGCTCCCTAACGATGGTCTTCACCAGGCTGCGTGAATCGATGGTGTCGTAGATGGTAAAGTTGGATGGAAATCCCAGTACCTCCGCCTCCCGGCGCAGAATCCTGGCAAACAGTGAGTGAAAAGTTCCCATCCAAAGATTGCGTGCCAGATCGGGAGAGACCATGGTGGCTATCCGCTCCTTCATTTCATTGGCCGCTTTGTTGGTGAAAGTCAAGGCCAGAATTCTTGAAGGACTTACCCCCATGGATAAGAGATAGGCGATCCGGTAGGTCAACACCCGTGTTTTCCCTGACCCTGCTCCGGCTATAATCAGTGCAGGTCCTTTATGGTTCAATACCGCCTCCTGCTGCGCCTCGTTTAAATCCTTCCTGATTGCTTCCACACCCACATGGTTTTTTATTGGCTGACTAAGATAGTATATGTTGATGGATTATAATCGTCCGCAATCGAAGACGAAAGCATAAATTATTGCACAGTTAAGCTAAATATTGCATTTTTACGCCCGCGCCGATTGTATAATAATTTGGGAATAATTCGTTTATAGAATAAATATTGATCATGACACTACCCGGAGCGGTTGATAAAAAGTATTTGTTGGCTTTGGCAGTGGGATTGATCCTGGCCCTTTTTTCCCTGCAGGAGAGCATGGCACAGATTAGCTCCTCCACTGCCGATCACGTGGATACGCTAAGCTATCCACCCGGGAACACAGCTGAGGATCCCCTCTTTGTTTTTTACCAGACAGATAACATATACAAACCCGGTTCCCTGACTGCCACACATGCGGCTGGCGGCAATTTCAATTTCGAATGGAGCATGTACAATCCCTCCATCAATGGATTTAACCCGGCATTTTCCAGCGAATCGGGAATCCCTTCCTCATCTGTAGGCGATCTTGATGAAGGGGGTTACAGAGTCAGGATATGGAACGGCACGGACACAGATACCATCTTGATGTCGTGGGTCATGCTGGATCATCTTCGTGACAGCGTGGTACAAACTCCCGAAGGAACACTCCCGGGATATCTGTATACCTGCGACATTATTGCACTGGGTGGATATGTCTTCCCGGACACCCTGGTTTATTACGACCTCCTCACGCATGAGATCATCAGCAGACCGCTCAGATTTAGTTTCAAATGGACCTCTGACAATAATGATCTGATTATTCCCAATGATACCACTGTGTTGCGACCCAACATTTCCTATTTGCCACCCTATAAGGATACAGAATACTACCTGACTGTCACCGACGAATTCGGAATGAGCGATATGGATGATGTCTTTTATGAAAGCATTCAGACCAAAGCCGAATTCAGTCTTGAGTACCATGATAAGATAAATAACGAATACGTGACGGATCTGACCGGGGACTGGAGTGCGGACAAGGGAAGCACGGATGCCATGCTTACGGTCAGGTTTATTAATCAATCGCTGAATGGTGCCTCTTACGACTGGGTTTACCTGGATACAGTGGGCGGGCTTGTGGAGCGCGAAACCACCTACGAACTGGAAACACTTACGGAGTATACCTATGTAAATGCTGACAAGTACTACTATCCATACATGATCTCCACAAGCGAAGAGAATTGTACCGATACTTTCAGGCTGGAAGAAGCCATTCATGTTGTTCGTTCCCAGCTGGTCATCCCCAATGTGTTTTCACCCAACGGGGACGGCATCAATGACTATTTTGTGTTCAAGCACCAGTCGCTTAAAACCTGCAAGCTAACCATTGTGGACCGCCGCGGAAAGGTGGTCTATAAAAGAAAGATTGAGGATATTTATACATGGGATGGTTGGGATGGTAATATGCACGAAAGCAACCGAAATGCACCCGAAGGGCAATACTATTTTGTAGTTGAGGGCCTGGGGTACGATGGCATAGAATACAAAGACCCCACCATCTGGGAACGAAGGAAGGGAAGTGGATCGAGCGGATCTACGGGAGGTACCAATCCAGATGGAACTGAAACAGGATTCAATCAGCTCTTTACCGGTTGGCTCTACCTCTATCGACACAAAGGAGGGTATTAATGGTTAGCTAGTGCTTAGTACTCAGTTAAAAAGTTTTGAGTGAAACAGTTGCGGATTATAATAATCGCATTTATTCTGCTTACCGCAGGTGCCTTTATCTGGCTTACTGCCGGATCGGATGCCCAATCCCTGCTCTTTGAACGCATAGTACTTGCAGATCAGCGGATTGTATTCCCGGTCATTATAATCTGTGCTCTTATCCTGCTAAGCACCCTGTCCGGCTTACCCATCCTTTACCTCTCCATGGGCATTGGTTTCCTGCTAAACTTTACCCCGGCCATGCTGATCTGCTGGGGGGTAAATGTGCTTGCGGTTATGGCCTCGTTCTTCATGGTCCGTTCCGCATTTACCGAGTATTTCAGAGAAAAATACGGGGAGAAGAAACTAATCAAACGGATCAACAAGGGGATCGGGAATTACGGGCTCTGGAGCGTTGTTTTTAGCAGGGCTATCTATATCATACCCACCAACCTGATCAATTTCAGTTTTCCCCTTAGCAGCATTACTACCCGCTCCTACCTTCTGGGAACGATGATCGGCCTCATACCGGAGTGCTTGATTAATGTTCTGGCGGGCTACCTGATCAAACATGAAGTCATCCTGCTCTCCACGCCCGAAACCCGTACCTGGCAGGCAGGTATTATTGGTGCTTTTATTTTGCTGCTTCTGCTGGTAAGCATCCTGCTCAGGATACGACAGATCCGCAGGAAGAAGTTCAGAGCCCTGAAGGGGATCCCGTTTGAAAATTAGTCAAAATTGAAGCCTCCTCTCTCCAGCTCTTGAGCTAAGCAGCGCCCCTTTAAGCATTCCTTTTTTAACATTTTATTCACCTCTATTTCAAATGATTAATATTATCTATACCTTATCCATTCGTCAATTACCCTAAAGGTGATTCTTCCATAGACGCTATTTGGTCAATTTTTACTTAGAAGTAGACAATTTTTATTGCAAATTGCACCGTGAAACACAGAATGAAAAAGCTCATACTATCATTATTTAGCCTGCTGGTTCTTTCCTATGCCGGCTATGGCCAAAATGATCCGACATTTACATCTATACCGATCACCAGTGTGCAGGAGGATGCGGCTTATTCTTATACGGCAGTCGCCGAGGATATCGATGTGGGAGATGTACTTACCTACAGTGCTTTTGTGTTGCCCACA
>QMPQ01000102.1 GCA_003648635.1 Bacteroidota bacterium
TAAGTCCTTTTATTGCCTTATCCCACCTCTGGTTACTTAGTCCGGTTTGGCCTTTTAATTCATTCCGGTCAATGGGGGAGTTAGCTTTCAAAAGATTCATGACTGCCTTTTCATCCTCGTTCAACTCAAGGGCTTTTTTCTCGGGTTTCATTTGCGGGAAGAAGAGCACTTCCTGGATGCTGGTCTGGTTGGTCATTAACATCACCAGGCGGTCCATTCCCAGGCCCAACCCCGAGGTAGGGGGCATGCCGTACTCAAGGGCGCGTACAAAATCCATATCAATGAACATGGCTTCGTCGTCCCCTTTCTCAGAGAGCTTCAACTGGTCCTGGAAGCGCTCCAGCTGGTCGATGGGATCGTTTAGCTCGGTGTAGGCATTGCATAGCTCTTTGCCGTTAACCATCAGTTCGAAACGCTCGGTCAGCTCGGGATTGTCGCGGTGCTTTTTGCAGAGGGGCGACATCTCCACCGGATAATCTGTGATAAAAGTAGGCTGAAGCATATGAGGTTCGGCCTTTTCTCCAAAGATGGCATCAATGATCTTTCCTTTGCCCATGGAGTCGTCCAATTCCACTTCCAGAGAATCTGCAACATCCCTCAGACTGGCTTCATCATTTCCAGCGATATCGTAACCGGTAGCTTCTTTGATGGCATCCAGCATAGAGATGCGCTTGAATGGACGTTTGAAATCGATCTCCTGGTCACCTACCTGTACTGTGGTGGTTCCATGCAGATCGAGTGCTACCTTTTCAATCATCTCCTCTGTAAAATCCATCATCCAGTTATAATCCTTATAGGCCACATAGATCTCCATCACTGTGAACTCCGGATTGTGGGTCCGGTCCATCCCTTCGTTCCGGAAGTCTTTGGAAAATTCATAGACACCATCATAACCCCCTACGATTAATCTCTTGAGGTAAAGTTCATTGGCGATCCGGAGGTAGAGTGGAATATCCAGTGAATTGTGGTGTGTGGTAAAAGGCCTTGCTGCAGCACCGCCGGGTATGGGTTGTAGGATGGGAGTCTCCACTTCCAGGTAACCTTTTTCATTAAACAGATTCCTCAAGGAGGTGTAAATCTGTGTCCGTTTTCTGAAGAGTTCTCTGGATTGGGGATTGACAATCAGGTCAACGTATCGCTGACGGTAACGGTATTCAGCATCAGTGACCGCATCATAAATCTTTCCATCGGCTTCTTTCACAATGGGCAGGGGTTTGATAGATTTGCTGAGAAGTACCAGCTCTTTAACATGGACCGATATTTCACCCACCTGGGTCTTGAATGCAAACCCTCTGATGCCAATAATATCACCAATATCGAGCAGCTTCTTAAAAACGGTATTGTAGTAAGTTTTATCCTCGTCCGGACAGAGATCGTCCCGGCGAAGGTAAATTTGGATACGTCCCGAGGAGTCCTGAATTTCAGCAAAGGAGGCACTTCCCATAATGCGTCTGCTCATGATCCTTCCAGCCAGGGTAATATCTTGCATGGCTCCTTCATTCTCCTCAATACCAGATATGATCTCAGCTGCACTATGGCTGATTTCAAACAGTTCTGGTGGGTAAGGATTGATGCCAAGTTTTTTGATTTCTTCCAGGGAGTTTCTCCTGATTTGCTCCTGTTCGCTTAGCTCGGGATTGTGCATTATTCTAATATATTTTTCAGGTCACAAAGGTATAAAAAAGATTATGTTAATTTTGCAGGGAGAGGGGGGAAGATTACCTGCCGAATTTCCAAAAAATCATGAATAAAAACTGGGTCATAAAAGCACCGGGTAGTGAAGAAGCGATTGCTTCATTGGCTAGTGAAGTGGGTATTGACCGGCCCCTTGCCCAGTTGCTTACCCAACGAAATATACATACCTACCAAGAGGCTAAAGATTTTTTTCGTCCCGATCTGGCTAATCTCCACGATCCTTTTCTTATGAAGGATATGGATGTGGCCATCCAGCGTATCCAGGAGGCAATTCAGGCAGGTGAGAAAGTGATGGTTTATGGGGATTATGATGTGGATGGGACTACTGCTGTTGCCCTGGTCTATTCCTACTTCAAGGATCGCTTCAAAGATATCGACTATTATATTCCAGATCGCTACGATGAAGGTTATGGAATCTCTATTAAAGGAATCGACTATGCGGCTCAGCATGGTTTCAGCCTGATCATTGCACTTGACTGTGGGATCAAGGCAGTAGATAAGATCAAGTATGCCAGTAAAAAGGGAGTGGAGTTCATTATATGCGATCACCACAATCCGGGTGCTGAAATCCCCGATGCAGTGGCAGTACTGGATGCTAAACAAGAGGGATGTAATTATCCCTTCAAGGATCTTTCAGGTTGTGGAGTGGGATTGAAACTAGTCCAGGCCTATGGAATAAAGGCCGGATTGGATGCCAACAAGATTTACGACTACCTCGACCTGGTGGTGGTCAGTATAGCTTCCGATATTGTTCCTATTACAGGTGAGAACCGGATCATGGCTCATTTTGGACTGAAGAAGCTCAACGATGATCCCTCCATTGGTTTGAAGGCCATCAAGGAAGTGGCTGGAATCGATAGAAAGGGCATTACCATTGAGGATATTGTTTTTAAGATGGGTCCAAGGATCAACGCGGCAGGTAGAATGGAATCAGGTAAGAAATCGGTTGATCTGCTGGTTTGTGAAAAAGCGACCGATGCTCAGGTAATGGGTAAAAGGATCGACAATTTCAACCTGGATCGCAGGAATATTGATACCGAGATCACCCGTCAGGCCATTGATATGATTCAGAGCAATGAGTCGCTTAAGGAAAGAAACTCTACGGTACTCTACAATGCCGAATGGCACAAAGGTGTAATCGGAATTGTAGCCTCCAGGTTGCTGGATCATTTTTATAAACCCACAGTGATCCTGACCAAATCCAATGGACTGATTACTGGATCGGCCCGGTCGGTGAATGGTTTTGACCTCTACAACGCCATAGAGTCGTGCAGCGACCTGCTTGAGAATTTCGGTGGACATAAATATGCAGCGGGGTTGACCATGAAGGTCCCCAATCTGCCCAAGTTCAGGGAGCGCTTTGAGAAAATTGTTTCAGATACCATCGATCCGGACCAGTTAATCCCCGTGGTGGAAATAGATACAGAGTTGCAACTTACAGATATCACAGAAAAGTTTTTCAGGATATTAAAGCAATTCGAGCCTTTCGGTCCCGAAAACATCAGTCCCGTATTTCTCTCTGAGAATGTAGTCGATAACGGCTATGGCCGTACGGTGGGGAGCAATGGAGAGCACCTGAAATTAACCCTGATACAAGAGGAGAATCCCTTCAGCGTTTTTCCTGCTATAGGATTTCACCTGGGAAGTTCTTTTGGAAAGATTAATAAGGGGGCTCCCTTTGATATCTGTTACCAGTTGATGGAGAATGAATTCAGGGGCCGGGTTAATCTCCAGATCAACCTGCTCGATATGAAGTTTGATTAGAACTTAAAGCGTAACTGAATCCCTGTATCCCATTTTCGCGTTCCGTGATTAACAATCCCAGATATTTTTACTGAAATAGAGACTTCATCCACAGGCTTTAAAGTGAGCAGGAGGGTGGTTTTTTGTCCGATTCCATAGTAAGCTGGAAAGCTGAAGCTATAATAAAAGCCTGGTTCATAGAGATAGATTCTGCTCTCCCAGTCACTTACATGGAAGAGCACAAACTGGGTACTCACTTTCAGATTGGGCGAGCTAGCAAGTGTTACCTGCTGCACTATTGCATAAGCTGGAGAAGAGCTTTGTTTTTGTGAGTAGTACGATAAGACAAGCCTGCTCTGCCATTTGAACTTTTCAAGGTGATTATAAATTATTTGAGCGTCGAACCTGTTCACCCTGGAATCCTGCAGGGAGCGAATTTTTGATGTAAGATCTGCCGGGCTTGTTTGCCAGGATTTGCTTACCACCCTGGCCCTCCACTGTAGCATTTTATTTCCTGGATTTTGCAAAGAGAGATCTAATTTGTATCCATGTGAGGGGACATTGGTAAGATATCTGGGCACCGGGTAGCGGAACAGTTCACCGGTGATTTTTGCTGTGATGTATTTTCCGGTCTCCAAATGAAGATGGAAAGCCAGTCCCTGTTCATTTCGGATGTGACTGCCAGAACTATATGAGGAAGGCAGGGAGCCCCGGTATTCAGTTCCATAATGGTGGACCAGCAGGCTCCCCTGCACATAATCGTTGAAGTGGTATCGGGTGCCAAGCAGGAAGGCCAGGGAGCGAAATTCACTGCCCGCCAGTTCTCCAAAAACCTGAATTTTCCTCCTGTACCAGTTTCCATGCAGGCTGACCTTTTGCTGTGGGGATGGGTCGGGATTCTCCTTAAGCAGTGCCATGGCTTTAATGCCTGGGCCCACCCATTCGCTTCCATACATAAGTCCCACTGTAAGTTGCTGGTGCCGGTAGTGCATTTGAACTCCTGAGTGTATTCTGTAAGCCAGCTCCCTGGCTTCCAGTTCACTCTTGCTCCGGTAGAGCCCTGTGGTCCGCTGATAATCCAACCAGTTGTCAGTCTTTGGATTCTCTGCGAATGCCGATGGGGAGAGACTGAATTTTTGGTAAGATGCCCACACCAAGAATTGGAATTTGTTTGTTCCCATCTTGCAGGCCAATCCCTGTTCATATCTGGTTTCGGTAAGGGAGGCATAGGGTTTGATCCTGGAGAGAGAGAGTTGGTTGATACGGAAGTCTCCGACCCGATGTAAAAAGCCAGCTCCATTGACCAGACCCACTCCCTGGTTCAATTTATAATTACCGACCACCAAATGTTTGACAAAGCGTTCTCCTTCATAAGAAAGGTAGCCCGAAAGAAATTGGGGTCTGTTCCGATAGAGAAAAAGTTCGCCGGCATCTTTTTCATAGCTAAGAGCCATGGAAAGCTTTTTCCAGGGATGTGCTCTGATTCGTAGGATTGTTTTAAGTGGTGGCCCGGTATATAGGGCCTCGTCGCCTGAGCTGGGATTGTCCATGAAACCTTCTGCTGTTGGAAAAGATCTTTCCAAATTGAATAGAACCATATATCGACCATGATTTCTCACTGTAGTGTTTTTTTTGGGATTTAAGCATACATAAGGTTCCACTTCCATTACACGCGAAGGATGAAAGCCCGGGAGTGTTGCTATTTCATAGATGGAATAGATGGGTCCGAATTTTTCAAGATAAGTCTGCAGCGTATGAATCTGGTAGGGGGTAAAAATGCCAGAAGCTTCAAGCTCTTCTGATGAGGCATTGTTCAGGTCAATTGTTAAACTTAGGGATTCAGGAAATTCACCTGTCAGACTTTCGGGGATAAGGGCAGATTCATTCCTGTATAGCAGGTCCTCCACATCCTGTAAACTAATGGGTGTTTGCTGTGCCTGCACGAGAACCGGGATCCATGCAATTAGCAGTAGGAAGAGATCAAATTTCCTACCAGGCATGCGTCAGGGATGTTAGGGGCGACAGCCCCGTTTCGGCGCGGTACTGGAAGGAGAAATCCGCGACCCACTTTGTGAACCTCATGGAGATGCCCCATGTAAATATGAATGGCTGACTGCAGATACCTGTTCTCAAACTGATTTGCGGCTTAAGAATCCATTCTATTCCATTGCAAAGTGTGAAGTAAGCTCCTGGTTTGATATGCAGTTCAGAATAAACCTGGGCTACCTTGAAGAAAGAGTAGGAAAGACCAGCTTCGATGCTCATAAGTTGATCTTCGGATAAGTTGGATTGGGTGCTCCATGCAGCGGGATGAAAAAGCCGGGCACCAAGTTGCCACTGCTCTTCTATCCTGATTTGCAGGCCCAGCGAAAAACCTATTCCGGGAGCGTAAACAAGATGTTCTGGAATTGTTGAATTCCTGAAGTAAATACCTACACCTGCACTGATGTTGGAATGTAGTCTCAAACCGTAAGCGAGCCACAGGGAGCTTTGCCTGAATCCTCTGAGCCCCATGGTGGACAGAGCTAGACCCAGGGCTCCGCTTCCTGTGATGAATTGTCCTGATAAGGATGAAATGCCCAATTCTTTTAGCAGGTAGGGCCTGGCATGCTGTATGGAAACCGAGGATTGTTCAATAAAACCCAGTCCGGCCTGGTTCTGGCGAGTGCACATATATCCCTGCATGCATACATAGCTGCCCCCAAGTGCAGCTGAAGCAGTCCCTGGCCATTGAACCTGGCAGGTGACAGTCCCATGAAGCAGGGACAAAAAAAAGACCGGGATTAAAATTCCCGGTCTTTTTAACATCCACCATGGTGGAGATATCATTGGATCATCAGTTGGTTTTAAACTTAAACTTAACTCCCCTTAACTCCTCGTTAGCCTTGACAATTTTAGAAGCAAGGCTTTCTTTAAACTTCAACATTTTCTCCATTATTTCCGGATCTCCTGTACCCAGGATCTGGGCAGCCAGGATTCCGGCATTTCTAGCTCCATCCAGGCCTACTGTGGCAACCGGGATTCCCGGAGGCATCTGGAGAATGCTTAGAATGGAATCCCAACCATCTATGGAGATGGATGCCTTTATGGGAACTCCAATTACAGGCAGGGCGGTTAGAGCTGCCACTACCCCGGGAAGGTGGGCTGCTCCGCCGGCTCCTGCAACAATTACCCTGATCCCCCTTCCTGCTGCGTTCCTGGCAAAATCCATGGCCTGATCAGGTGTTCTGTGGGCCGACAGGGCATTGATTTCAAAAGGGATTTCAAATTCATCCAGCAGCTTTGCTGCCTGCTCCATGATGGGAAGGTCTGAAGTGCTTCCCATAATAATACTGACTTTAGGATTCATCTGTTTATGTAGATTTACGGTGTATATCAGTTAACGAAATTACAATTATTTTTATTCCTGCATTTTGATGTGTACTTTAATCTAAAATATGACCTATGGATAGTAAGATTGTTCAGGTTCATGATCGGTATTTTGAACCATTTATAGCTGAAGAGGCAATTCAAAAAGAGGTTAGACGTCTTGCCATGGAGATGAATCGTGATCTGGCGGGTAAGGATCCAATTTTCCTGGGTATTCTGAACGGAGCGTTTATGTTTGCAAGCGATCTGTATAAGCAGCTCACTTTTCCCTGTCAGATTACCTTTTTAAAACTGGCTTCCTATAGTGGTACAGAATCGACCGGAAGTGTCAAACAGTTGATTGGTATCAATCGCGATCTGAAGGACCGCGTGGTTGTGGTACTGGAAGATATTGTTGATACCGGCGTGACCCTGGAGACGATTATAAGGCAACTATCGGGGTACCAGCCGGCCGAGATTCTGGTGGCTACTTTTCTGCATAAACCAGAAGCCACGGTGAAGGAGGTGAAACTGGATTATGTGGGGATGGAGATACCTAACAACTTCATCCTGGGCTATGGGCTGGATTATGATGGCTATGGTAGAAACTTCAGGGAAATCTACCAACTTGTGGATGAATGAGGCAAATGTTTACTATTTTTGGTGACGTCAAAAAAAACTGAAAAAAACATGCTGAATATTGTATTATTTGGTCCTCCGGGATCGGGAAAAGGAACACAGTCGGAAAAGGTAATTGAGAAATATGGATTGGTGCATATTTCAACCGGAGACCTGTTGAGGGAAGAGGTAGCTGCTCAGACAGAATTGGGAAAGAAGGCCAAGGAGATTATGGATAAAGGTGAACTGGTTTCTGATAAGATTGTGATCGGAATGATCAGGAATAAAATTGAAGAGCACCAGGCAGGCCCGGGTTTCATTTTCGATGGTTTTCCGAGGACCGTGGATCAGGCCAGAGAGCTTCGCAAAGCTCTGACCGATTATGATGAGCGCGTGGGAGTGATGATCTCACTTGAGGTGGCCCGTGAAGAGTTGGTAAAGAGACTTCTGAAAAGGGGAAAGGAGACCGGACGTTCAGATGATAACCTGGAGACTATTAATAACCGCATCGATGTCTATAACAGGCAAACCATTCCGGTAACCTACTACTACGACAAAATGCATAAGCATGCTGCTGTAGAGGGTAGCGGTTCCGTGGATAAGATTTTTGGTCGCATTGTGGAAGTAATAACCAAAGTGAAATCGTAACAGGTATTTATGTCTTTTACACATGTCCAATGCCAATTTTGTTGACTATGTAAAAGTCTTTTGCCGTTCAGGCAAGGGAGGAGCTGGTTCTGCACATTTGCGCCGTGACAAGCTCACCAGTAAGGGTGGGCCGGACGGAGGCGATGGTGGCAGGGGCGGACATGTGATCATCAGAGGCAATGAACAGCTGTGGACCCTTTTACACCTGAAATATAAAAGACATGTATTTGCCACTCATGGTGAGAGTGGCGCATCGTCTCTTAAGACCGGGGCAAGTGGTGGGGATTCCTATATTGAAGTTCCTCTTGGAACCGTAGCCCGGGATGCTGAGACCAAGGAAGTATTGTTCGAAGTGACCTCTCATAATGAGGAGCAGGTATTAATTCAGGGTGGCCGGGGCGGACAGGGCAACGACCATTTCAAGTCCTCCACCCACCAGACACCGAGGTTTGCACAACCAGGGGAGCCCGGAGATGAGGGGTGGTTTATTCTGGAGTTAAAACTACTGGCCGATGTGGGACTGGTGGGATTCCCAAACGCAGGGAAATCCACCCTGTTGGCGGCCATATCAGCTGCCAAGCCCAAAATTGCAGACTATCCTTTTACCACTCTGGTACCAAATCTAGGCATTGTAAAATACCGGGATGACCGCTCTTTCGTGATGGCCGATATTCCAGGTATTATTGAGGGCGCCAGCGAAGGCAAAGGACTTGGACACAGGTTCCTGCGACATATTGAGCGCAACTCCATGCTGATATTTATGATACCAGCCGACAGCAATGATATTGCAGAGGAGTACAGAATCCTGCTAAATGAATTGGAGGAGTATAATCCCGAGTTGCTGGATAAGCAGCGCTTGCTGGTGATCACCAAATCAGACCTCCTCGATGAGGAGCTCACGGCCGAAATCAAGAAAGAACTTCCTGATGTCAGCTACCATTTTATTTCGGCTGTTGCAAACCTGGGATTGGTAGCTCTTAACGATACCATCTGGGATATGTTGAACTCCTGATTACCGCTATGGAATGGATTTTACAGCTAGATACACAGATATTCCTGGCCATTAATGGCTGGCACAATGAGGTGTGGGATGGGATCATGTGGTGGATCAGCGGCAAGACCACCTGGTGGCCCTTTTATCTTCTTCTACTTACTTATCTGGGCTGGAAAAAAAGATGGCAGCTAGCTCTCATGGTGCTTTTTATTATCCTGGGGATTACCCTGGCCGACCAGACATCAGTCCATCTTTTTAAGAATGTTTTTCAAAGGCTCAGACCCTGCCATGAGCCCTCACTGGAGGGGCTGGTTCACCTGGTCAATAACAAGTGCGGCGGACAGTTTGGATTTATCTCCTCCCATGCGGCCAATACATTTGGAGTGGCATTTCTGGTCCTTTTATGGATCAGGAAGAGGTGGTTTACCGTGGTGATGATAATTTGGGCCCTGCTGGTAGCTTACAGTCGTGTATATCTGGGGGTGCATTATCCAGGGGATGTGCTCTTCGGTGGAATCTGGGGAGCGGGATGCGGCATGTTACTTTTCTACTTGTTCAGATGGGTACGCTCAAAATTACCGCAGAACTGGTGGGTCGTCCAGGAAATTGCATAATAATGCCTTTATTGTAAACCTGTATGCTTTGTATTATCAGTCCATATACCAATCCCTATTTTAACCTGGCTGCGGAGGAATACCTGCTAAAATCTTTCCAGGAGGATTTGTTTCTTCTGTACAGGAATAGGCCTTCCATCGTGGTGGGTAAGCATCAGAACACACTGGCTGAGATTAATCTGCCCTTTGTTCAGGAAAATGAGATCCTGGTGGCCAGGAGGATTACCGGTGGAGGCACAGTTTTTCACGACCTGGGCAATCTCAATTTTGCTTTTTTTACCAGCGGAAAAGAAGGGGAGCTGGTGGACTACAAGAGGGCTACTACACCCATTGTTGAGGCCTTGAAAAAGATGGGACTGGAAGTCAGGTTGGGTAAGCACAATGAATTGTTACTTAAAGGGCTGAAAATATCCGGTACGGCAAGTCATGTATTCAAGCAAAGGGTTCTGCATCATGGTACCTTGCTGTTTTCCTCAGAAATGGGAAAACTGAGTGCTGCTTTGAAGAGTGATAAGGAGCGGTTTACCGACAGGGCTGTGAAATCAGTTCGGTCCAGGGTCACCAATATCAGCGATCATCTGAAAGAAAGCGTAGATGTGGAAATATTCCAGGAGAGAATTCTGGCTCATATGCTCCAAAATTATAAAGATGCCAGGCCTTATCAATTAGGCCGAACTGATATTGCGGAAATTAAGGCTCTGCGCGACTCGAAATACTCCACCTGGGAGTGGAACTTTGGCTACTCCCCCAAATACCAGTTTTGCGGGAGTATCTCCTTTAAAGGGGGCAGTCTGGAGCTCCATATGAATGTCGTAAAAGGGGTGATCAAGGAGTTAAAGATAGTAGGTGACTTTACTTCTCTGAGGGATATTGTCTTGCTGGAGCAAGAGCTGGTGGGAATCATCCATGATCCTGAGACCATAAGGAATAAGCTATCCGGAGTAGATGTATCTAATTACATTCGCGGATTGGAGAACGAAGAGCTCTTAATGGGAATGTTTTAAGAAAGACGCCCCCGAGGACGCCTTTCACTTTTGGGTTTTAGTTTTCAAGAATTGCTTTCATCTCCTTGATGTCACTCTCGGTAAATTTCCCGCTAATCGCGCATTTTCCGTCCTTAATTTCCTCCTGAACCCTGGGTGCAGAAATCACTTTGCCATTAAATAAAATGGCAATATCCCTTCCTTTGTTCAGACGTGTCATGGAGGCCCATTTTTCAACACCTGATTCTGAGAAACTGAATAAGAGCATGTAGTTCTCCTCATCGCCATCTAAGCTGACGCTTACTTCTTCCAGATCCCGCCCTGAAGGAAACATATCCTTCGATGCACTCTTTTTAATGGCATAGAGAGAAATTAATTGATTTCTTGCTTCAGCTCCTTCGACTATGATCAGGTCCTCTTGAACTTTAGCTCGAAAGGCTTCACTCTGGACATAGTTCCAAAGATCTTCCAAATTGTCTTGATGACACCTGCCTATCCTTGAACTTTCAGGAACTGTATCTTCCAGTTGGACCCAGGTGAAAAATTGATCGCCCTGATCAAGTTTTGAGATGACCTCCTGCTGCGTATAGGTTTCACAGAATGTTACTGTTTCTGCCTGGGCAAAACTCTTTTTGGAGGGAGAAAAGGAGAAGCTACTGAATGCCAGGGATGTGAGTATCACTCCCAGAGCAATATATTTTAAAGTTTTCATATGTCTGTATATTTTTTGTTTCTAATGAAATATTGAATGGCCTGGGGTTCACATATTGAAACCCGACCATTGGCTGTAAAAATTGAGGCTTGGCCTTGACTCAGGCAATGAGTGGGTCCTCGAAAGGGGAATGATGTTGAAGAAAGTGGCCTGACTGATGGTCTAGTTCAGGTAAGAGTTCGTGATGGATTTTTATCTGAATTTTCAAACGAATCAGATATTCAGGATCATTGAAACTTTCCGAAACGGGCACAATTCTCTCTTCTGAATTCCGCTGGTATGAGAAAATTGAAGAGCTTGCGATGCGCGTGAAACAAATTTCTGCCTGAAGCTCTATGTGTTCAATATCCGGATTCTCTCTTACCCGGTTGGGGTCCTCATTTTTTTGACCATTGAAGATCATGAGGGACACCAGCAAGATGGCAGCAGTAAACAAAAAGCGACTTAAGAGTTTCACGAAGTAAATATAGGAAATCTACTTAGCTATTCAGCAACAATTTAGCCAACTCCTCGGATCGCAGGCTTATACCGTTCACACTATGGGTGGCCTGCTCGTAGAATTTTTCTCTTTGCTCAAGGAGTCCTGTGATAAATTCCAGGAGTTCGGATTCGGATTTTCCCTTGATCAGCGGCCGTTCTGTTTTAGATTGGATCAGCCGGTCTCGCAAAGCTTCAGGTGTTAGCTTCAGGTATATAGTAGTTCCATTGGCATTCATGAGATCCATTATCTTGGAGTGACAGGGTGCACCACCTCCGGTGGAGATCACAAGCTTTTCACGACGGCATACTTCAAGCAGAATATCGTGCTCCCACTTCCTGAAGACTTCCTCCCCGTGTTCACTGAAAATTTCAGGTATGCTCATTTCAGCGGTTTCCTCAATCAGGTGATCCATGTCAACAAACTGGTAGCCCATGATGCGAGCCAGTTGCGCCCCCAGGGTAGATTTACCTGAGCCCATGAAACCGATCAAAAATATCCGGGTATGCATATTACCACTCTAAGGTGAATTGTCCGGCGGAACCCTTTTTGTCATCCTTCTCCTCATCCGTTTTCTCCTCATTTGGTTTCTCCTCATTTGGTTTTACCACCTCCAGGGGAACCTCATCCGGATCCTGCTTGGTCTCTTTTGGCTTCTTCGGCGCTACTTTTGCTTTGGTCTTTGGAGCTGGAGTTTCAATTTTGGGTTTCTTGGTTTCGGGTTTCTTGGCTTCGGGTTTCTTGGTTTCGGGTTTCTTGGCTTCGGGTTTTTTAACTTCCACTTCCTGATCCTCAATTTCCTCAGGGATCAGCTCCTGAATTATCTTGACCTCGTAATTGGAGAGTCGTTTGCCCCTGGCCTTGCTACTCTTGATCCCGATAAATTCGGCAACTTCAATGATCTCCGGATTGCGGTCCTTGTTTTTTCCACCGAATTTGAGCTCCAGCCGTGGGTATTCCACCTCGGTGATTCTTATAAGTTTTGATTCGGGATGCTCTCCGATAAACCGTGTTTGTTTGGACCCGGATTCAATCAGAAAACGCTTCAGATAGTAATAGTTCTGCTCCGCATCGAAGTAGGCCGCCGACCAGATCTTATTCTCCCTGTACTTTTCGATGATCTGCACATCATCTTCAAAATGACTGCTGAGATCGAAATTAGTGGTCCGGAAGTGTCCCGATTTGGTGATGATCAGGATTTGATCCTCCCCGGTGAATTCGCCCAGGAATATCCCTCTTGCGTCCGCATTCAGCCGCATCACATCCTCATCAAACCAGATCTTCCTCCCACCCAGGGTGGATACACCTTTCTCTTTGATAACAATCTTTTGGACCGAGAATTTGGTGAGGATATTCCCATAGGCACCTCTTCCTTTGACGGCCAGTTCAGCAAAATCAAGTTCAAAAATGGGATTTTTCAGCCGTGGTCTTGGTCTCAGGTATACCTTGACTACTTCCGCTTCACCATTGGGATTGGCACTGAAGTAAAGAACCTTGGTATGTGCATGCTCCTTGCCAATATTGTACTGCTTATCTCGTGTTATCCCGGTCACCGGGGCACGTTTCATCATCACATTTCCGGAGTTGCCGTCAAAGTATACCACGTTGTAGATGGTACGGCTGTCGTTTTTCTTAAAGACCGTTGCATGGATGATGTCCTTACCTGCAAAGTGCTTGTCTGCCACTTTTGAAATGGTATAGTTGCCGTTTTTCAGGAAAACGATGATATCGTCAATGTCGGAACAGTCACA
>QMPQ01000103.1 GCA_003648635.1 Bacteroidota bacterium
ACTGCCTCCATAAAGGCCTCCTCCTGCTGGTTCTTTGTTAAAGTATCAACCTTGTAGAGGGAGAGATAATCGATAAGTTTAAAGGTATAGACCGGTGCATAGAGCAGCATCGGTTCATCAATGGGCGCCTGGTCAAAAAAACATTTTTTCAGGGTATCGATACGCTCTTGATGGCCCATTTCCCCGGGAATCATGGGGACTCTGAATGCATTCATGATCCGTACTGCATAGAGATCGGGATAGAGATTGGTAATGGAATCCATATAGCGTTCCCGTTCTATTTGAATTGCGTTATAGCGCGCCGCTGCATCCTCGTTATCTCTTTGTATGGGGTAGAGCTGCCCGTAAACTGACATCAACTGGGCTTCGTAGTCCAGCTCAAACTCCATAAACTCGCTGTATACCAGGTTTTCCATGGAATTTTCAAAATAGGGTACCGGTCCTCGCTCCGAGGAAGCCACGAAAATTTCCAAATTCTCCATGTTAAAGATAAACTCAACGAAACGGTTTTGGGTCCTGATACTATCTACCCGGTCCGCATAGATGATCCGAAAAATGCCCGGGGGAGTATCTTCAGGCAATATGAAATAGAAAAATCCGGACTCAGTATCCATGCTGTCCAGCACCCTGAAACGATCGCCGTAAAAAGAAGCCAGAATCACCGGACCCTCTTCAGCATTTTCAATATTTCCCTGGATCAGCCAGGACTGGCCATGGAGAAGAGGGATCGTGCCCAGCAGGAATCCGAATATGAATGCTACCCCTTTCATCATTTGATATCAGCATGAAAATAACAAAATGAATCCAATTCATCTTAAAAAACAATTTTGTGAACCAATTAATAGTCTAACTTGTCTCCCTATTATGAGTGCAGAACAGAAAGACGGGCGGACGTGGATGGATGTAATCAGTGATTACAACAAACCTGACATCAAAAAAAGTATCTGGCAGATTATTAATTCGCTGGGACCCTATATATTACTCTGGGCTGCCATGTATTACAGTCTCCAGGTATCCTACCTGCTTACTCTGGGACTCGCTATACTTGCAACCGGCTTCCTGGTGCGCTTGTTTATTATTTTCCATGATTGCGGACATGGATCGTTTTTCCAAAGTAAAAAAGCCAACAAGGTTGTTGGAACCATCCTGGGCAGCCTGGTATTCACTCCTTATGACTACTGGCACCGGGAGCATTCGATCCATCATAAAACTGTTGGCAATCTGGATAAAAGAGGCAGCGGAGATGTAAAGACCCTTACCGTAGAGGAGTATGAACAACTCTCAACTGGAAAGAAACTTTATTACCGCATCTACAGGAATCCAATCATACTTTTTGTGATTGCACCCTTTATATTGTTTGTGATATGGTTCCGCTTTCCCCGTAAATCCATGGGCAAAGCCGGACGGAGAAGTGTATATATGACCAATCTTATCGTCGTGTTAATCTGCGTTCCACTCATCCTGCTGATGGGCTGGAAAGCATTTCTCATGATCCAGCTGCCAGTCATCTATATGGCCACGGTGGCCGGTGTATGGCTCTTCTATGTTCAACACCAGTACGAAGACGTAATCTGGACCCGTCAGGAGGAATGGGATTACAGGAAAATGGCCATGGAAGGAAGCTCATTCTTGAAGTTTCCCAGGTTACTTCAATGGTTTTCAGGAAACATAGGCTACCATCATATACACCACCTTAGCCCAAAGATTCCCAATTATAATCTGGAACGCTGTCACAAGGAGAACCAGATGTTTGGTGAGATCAAACCTGTCACTTTTGTACCCAGCCTGCGCACCATGTCCCTCAGGCTCTGGAACGAGAAGGCTGGCAAGCTTATCACTTTCAGACAGTATAAAAAAGTAGCCCAGACCCCTGCCCACTAAGTACTTCTCCATACAATTTTGTACATTGCTTTTTCACAATCGTAAAACGCACCTCATGAAAAATCTCTTTTTACTCCCCATTCTCCTCCTGGCACTATGGTCCTGCAACCCAAGTCAAGCTCAAAGCCAGGAATGGATTCAGCTTTTTAACGGACAAAATCTGGATGGATGGACCATAAAAATGACCAAACATCCCCTGGGTGAGAATTACAACAATACCTTCAGGGTAGAGAACGGAATGATGGTAATCCGTTACGATCAGTATGAAAAATTTGATGGGGAGTTCGGACATATCTTCTATAAAAATCCTTACTCTCACTATAAACTTAGAGTTGAGTACCGGGTTGTAGGCGAACAGGTATCCGGCGGAGCAGGCTGGGCAATAAGGAATAACGGTGTCATGTTCCATGCTCAATCGCCAGAAACCATGCTACTCAACCAGGAGTTCCCGGTAAGCATAGAGGCACAGTTACTCGGGGGCCTTGGTGACGGGGAGCGGTCCACAGGTAACCTCTGTACCCCTGGAACCAACGTTGTCATAGAGGACGAGCTGATCACCCGGCATTGTACCAACTCAAGCTCGGATACTTATAATGGAGAGCAATGGGTTATGTTTGAACTGGTGGTCTACGGGGACAGCATCATCCACCACCTGGTCAATGGCGATACTGTGTTAACTTATTCCAAGCCTCAGGTGGGTGGTGGTTCCATCCCGGAAGGCTATCCATTTCCAGAAGGCACAAATATCCCCTCTGGTTATATTGCCCTTCAGGCCGAAAGTCATCCCTTTGATTTCAGAAAGGTAGAACTACTTGATCTTTCACTTGGTATGAAATAAAAGATTTCCTATCTTTTCGGCTTACTAAAATCTTCTCGAAATGGAAAAGAATGAAATCCTGACTCAGGTCAAGGATGTTGTAAGCAATGTGCTTAAAGTTGACAGTAGCGAAATCACCGATGATTCAAATTTTATATTCGACCTGGGAGCGGATTCCATGCAAAGCGTGGAATTGGTGGCCGGTTTCGAAGAGGCTTTCGATATAGAGATGGACCAGGACAGGGCACTGGAAGTACAGAGTATTCAAGATGCCGTAAATTTCATTGCTGAATATGTTTAAACTATTGATCCTGACCCCATCTAACTGAATATGGAAGATTTACAACAACTTCGCCAGAAGAACCTGGAAACGATTTTTTATCCAAAATCTGTTGCTATTGTTGGTACCAACAAAGTAAAAGGTACCGTTCCTCACGACATCCTCGACAGTATCCTTAAAGCTGATTTCAATGGTATTGTCTACCCCGTAAGCCCGAGAGAAAAGAGCATTAAAGGAATCAAAGCCTATAAGTATGTGGTTGATGTTCCTGATGATATTGATCTTGCCATCCTGGTATTCCCAAGTTCTGTTTGCCACATGGCACTTGAGCAGTGCGGTCAGAAAGGCATTAAATCGGTGATCATTATCTCTGCAGGATACAAGGAGGTTGGTGAAGCCGGATTAAAGAGAGAACAACAACTGGTGGCGATTGCCAGAAAATATGATATGTCATTTATAGGCCCCAACTGCCTGGGTGTGATCAATACGGTTCCTGAGACAAACCTGAATGCTTCCTTTGCCAGGGAAATGCCTGAACAGGGCAACATTGGTTTCCTTTCCCAGAGTGGAGCCCTCTGCACGGCCGTACTGGACTATGCCAGTGCAAAGCATATAGGTTTCTCTAAATTTATCAGTTTTGGGAACAAAGCGGATATCAGCGAGATCGACATCCTGTACTACCTGATGAATGACGAAGAAACCAAGGTGATTTTAATGTATCTGGAGGAGGTAAGCGATGGAAAAGCTTTGATGAAGGCAGCCCGCGATGTGATTGAAAAAAGTGGAAAACCCATTCTGATTATCAAATCGGGTCGGACCGATGAAGGAGCTTCCGCAGCTGCCTCACACACAGGATCACTGACCGGGAAAGATGAGATTTGTGATGCGGCCTTTGAGCAGGCCGGGATTATTCGTTGCAATAACATCGAGGAGATGTTTAACAAAGCCATTGCCTTTGCTTATCAACCCCCTCCAAAATCGGAGAAGATTGCCATTATCACCAATGCAGGGGGACCGGGGGTCCTTACCACCGATGCAGCAATATCAACAGGCCTGAAACTGGCAAAATTTTCGGAGGAGACCACCAGCATTTTGAAGAAAGCACTTCCGGCAACAGCCAACATCAACAATCCTGTAGATGTGATTGGAGATGCCCGTTCGGATCGCTATCTGGCTGCCATCAATGCGGCCTTTGACGATGCCGATGTGGCAGGAGTCTTTGTGATCCTGACCCCTCAATCCATGACAGATATCGATACCATTGCAGCAGATGTTGCCAGGATTGCCGAGGGACAGAGCAAACCCATCTATACCTCTTTTATGGGTCAAAAGGATGTGGCCTCTGGTATTGATATACTTCAGACACACAAGATTCCACACTACATTCTTCCCGAGTCCATGTGTACTGCCTTTCAGGTTGTTTACCATTTCAATCAGAATGTAAAAACCAAAGTGCGCCATCTGTCCGCTCTGGATAATATTCAAGTGGAGCTGGCCAGGAAACTGATGGATAAAGTTCACGCCAATGGCCGAAGCTATATCCCGGAAGTGGAAACCATTGAAGTGCTGGAAACCTATGGCTTACCGGTCCCCCAGGGCAAACTTGCCTCCACAGCTGATGAAGCTGTGAAGATTGCAGAAGAAATCGGCTACCCGGTAGTTCTGAAAGTGGTCTCGGACGACATTATTCACAAATCCGAGGTAAAGGGAGTTGAATTGAACCTGGGCAGTGCCAAGGAGGTGAAAGATGCATGGGAGCGGATTCACAGCAATGTAAAAAAGGCAATGCCCGACGCCTCCATCACTGGTTTATACGTGATCCGAATGATCAAAGGGAGCGAAGAGATTATCCTGGGAATTAAACGAGATCCCTCCTTTGGACCGGTACTGATGTTTGGACTTGGAGGAATCTTTGTTGAGATATTTAAGGATGTTAGTTTTGGCGTAGCACCCCTCAGCCGGGATGAGGCCATGCATATGCTGGAGCAGACCAGGGCCTTTAAAATTCTGAAAGGAACAAGGGGACGCAATCCAAGGGATATGGACTCCATTGTTGATGCCCTGCTGAGACTGGGCCAGCTGGCAGTGGATTTTCCAGAAATCGAGGAGCTGGATATTAATCCGCTGTTTGTACTGGACAAAGGACAGGGAAGCGTAATTGGAGATGCAAGAATGATATTGACTAAAACCGTTTAACTAACAATTACTAAAACTACCAGACAATGAGAATTGTAATTAAAGAAACCAAGAAAGAGACAGGAAAATGGACCGCCGATTATATATGGAAAAAAATCGAGGCATTTGGTCCCACAGCTGAAAGGCCTTTTGTAATGGGCTTGCCCACCGGGTCCTCTCCTCTACCGATATACCAGGAGTGGGTCAGGAGGTATAAAGCAGGTGAGATTTCCTTTAAAAACGTAGTGACTTTCAATATGGATGAATATGTGAAGATCCCTGAAGATCACCCCGAAAGCTACCATGCCTTCATGTACGAGAACTTGTTCAATCACATTGATTGCCCAAAAGAGAACATCAATATCCTGGACGGTAATGCAGCTGATCTGGAGAAGGTTTGCAAGGACTATGAAGCCAAAATCCTTGCATCTGGCGGCATTGAACTCTTCCTCGGGGGAATAGGCCCGGACGGTCACATCGCTTTCAATGAGCCTGGTTCTTCACTGGTAAGCCGTACCCGGGTAAAGACTCTCAGCTACGATACCATCCTGGCCAACTCCAGGTTTTTTAACAATGATATGTCTAAAGTCCCCACCCAGGCGCTCACCGTAGGCGTAGGCACGGTAATGGATGCAAGGGAAGTGGTTATTATTATCACCGGATTCAATAAGGCACGTGCGGTCCGGGAAGTGATTGAAGGTGGAATAAGCCATATGTGGACCGTCTCCATGCTGCAACTGCACGAACATGCAGTTATATCTCTGGACGAACCTGCCACCATGGAGCTGCAGGTCGAATCTGTAAAATACTTCAAGGATATTGAAGATATCGCCGGTGATAAAATGCCTAACCATATTGACGAGTAATGAGCCATCGTCCACTAAATAATTCAGAAATAACAGCCCTTCAGAACCAGGGCTGTTTTTCTTCCGATTGGTCAAAAATTGAGGTAAGCGACCCCTTTTCCACAGACGCCATCCACCAGGTACGGTTTATAGGAACCGTCAAACTGGGGAAACTGGGCGGAACAGTAATGACCAGTAAGGGAGAGACAAGAACAACAGGCCTCTTCAATTGTAAGATCGATACTTGCGAGATTGGCAACGATGTCCTCTTAGACAACGTTCAACTGGTAAAGAACTACCGGATCATGGATGGTGTGATCATCGAGCAGGTACATTCCATCTCGGTTAATGCCTCATCATCATTCGGAAATGGCTTTGAGATCGAAGTGCTAAATGAAGGCGGGGGAAGGGAACTCAAGATATTTAACAAACTCACAGCCCAGTTGGCCTATATTCTGGTTAGCTACCGGCACGATCCCGGGCTTATTGCTTCCATTAACGGGATGATTGACGATTACTCTGCAAAACTTAGTTCAGGGACCGGAACTATCGGGGCCGGTGCTGAGATCAGCAACACCGGCACTATCAGCGAGGTCAATATTGGAGAATATGCTTCCATCTGCGGTGCAGCCTTATTAAAAAATGGCACCATCGTTTCAAAACAGGAGGCCCCTGCCTATGTGGGCACTAATGTGATCGCCAGGAATTTCATCATGCTATCCGGTTCCAAGATAGATGGCGGAGCGCTTGTGGACAAGTGTTTTGTGGGACAGGGCGTTGAAATCGGAAAACAGTTTTCAGCCGAAAACTCTGTATTCTTTGCAAATTCCGAAGCATTTCATGGAGAGGCTGTAAGTATATTTGCAGGACCCTACACGGTTACCCACCACAAATCCTCTTTGCTGATTGCCGGGATGTACTCCTTCTATAATGCGGGGAGCGGCACCAATCAGAGCAATCATATGTACAAGCTGGGACCAGTGCACCAGGGAATCCTGGAAAGAGGATCCAAAACAGGATCCTTCGCCTATCTCTTGTGGCCCTGTCGTATTGGAGCCTATTCTGTAGTGATGGGAAAGAACCTGGCCAGTTTTGATACAAGTGACTTTCCCTTCTCTTATATCAATGTGGATCACGAAAGAAGCATCCTCACACCAGGAATGAATTTGTTTACCGTGGGGACCCGAAGGGACAGTGAAAAATGGCCCCTCAGGGATAAGCGGAAAGATCCTGTTAAACTTGATCTGATCAATTTCGAATTTCTAAGCCCCTACATCATTCAGAAAGTTTTTACGGCCCTGGATGTACTACAGGAACTATATGATAAAGCGTCTAAGAAGCAGGAAACCGTATTTTATAAGGGGATCAGGATCAAGAGACTGATGCTGAAATCCACCCGGAAGTTTTATAATATGGCTGTAAATATCTTCTTAGGGGATCAGGTGATCAGCAGACTGCAAAAGATGGAAGGAAGCCCTGACATGGAATCCATTCGTAAGGAGCTCAGTCCCGGTAAGCGGACGATACCCGAAAAATGGCTCGACCTCTCAGGAATGATTGCGTCTGAACAGGCTATTCAGCAGCTACTTGCTGACATCACCTCAGGCAATCTCAACACACTTGAAAAGATTGCTGCAGGACTGGAAGAAATTCACGTCTCTTATGAAGATGAGGTATGGAACTGGACCACGCGGATTCTTGATGAGCGCTTCGATCTGGATGTGAAACAGATCACTGCTGATCAACTCCTCGAGCTGATCACGCGCTGGGAAAGTGAAACCATCAAACTGGACAAAATGATCCTGGGTGATGCAGCTAAAGAGTTTGATAATAGCAGCAAGATTGGCTTTGGAGTAGATGGAAATGAGGAGGTACGCGACCTGGATTTCGAGGCCGTCAGGGGAGTCCCTGATGAAAACAAGTTTATCAAGGGGATCAAAGAGGAGATTATCCAGACTGAGCTTAAGGCAGCAGAGTTGAAAGAAAAGATTCAGGGTCTGCAGGGCTAGAGCCCTGAGATCCTGATTTATCCACACACATATCTATCTTCGTCGGGCACCCCCTGAGGAACGGCAGCACCTGGACCTGGATTGTGATCCTGAACAGGATTGCGGAATCTGATTCTCCAGCAGTGTTTCATGAGCTTCCTGCGTAATTGCGGACCCTGAAAGTCAGATCTCTAAAAATTAACACCATTTTAACATATTGATTTTGTGCACGTTACGGAATAACCCGTATCTTGATTTTACCATTAGCCATCCCGCCAGAAGAGATTTACCAAAAACCAATCATATGAGCAAATACACCGAATCTGTACCTGGTTTCAGAAAACTGATCACAGGGACTGTCCTATTGCCTGGGGAAAAGGGCTATGATGAAAATCGTGCCATCTGGAATGGCATGTTTGATAAAAAACCAGCGATGATCGCCAGGTGTTTAAACGCAGAAGATGTTTCGCAGGCCGTTCTGTTTGCCAGGGAGCACCAGCTTCAAATTGCGGTAAAAGGAGGCGGTCATAACTCTGCAGGAAATGCGGTATGCGATGATGGGATGGTGATTGATCTCTCCCTGATGCAAAGCGTGGAGGTGGATTCACAAAGGCAAACTGCAAAAGTGGATGGAGGCTGTCTTCTGGGAGCCGTTGATGAAGCTACACAGAAGCATGGACTTGCTGTATCGGCAGGAATTGTTTCACATACCGGTGTCGGGGGACTCACCCTGGGGGGTGGTTTTGGATGGATCAGCCGAAAATATGGTCTGACCATTGACAACCTGCTTTCAGTGGATATGGTCACAGCCGATGGCTCCATGATCCATGCCAGTGCCACTGAAAATGAGGATCTTTTCTGGGCCGCACGAGGAGGAGGAGGCAATTTTGGAATTGTCACCACCTTTGAGTTCCAGGCTGCTGATATAGGAACTGAATTGTATACCGGCCCGGTAGTAAAACGCTTTGAAGATGCCGGGGAGTATTTGCGGTTTTATCGGGATTATGTACTCAAGATGCCTGATGAGATGACCATCTGGACGGTGCTGCGTCAGGCTCCCCCACTTCCCTTTATCCCGGAAGAGTATCATGGAAAAATGGTGGTCCTGGTTCCTTTTGTATGGCTGGGCGATCCTGAAGAAGGTGAGAAACTGATCCAGCCCATCCGCGATTTCGGAGAGACCATTGGAGATGGTTCGGGTGTTAAACCCTGGACGGCCTGGCAGGCTGCTTTTGATGGACTGGTGGAACATGGAGCCCGCAATTACTGGAAATCACACCACATGAAATCACTCTCCGATGAGTGCATCGATGTAATTACCTCTTACGCAGCTAAATTGCCCCATGATGAGAGTGAGGTATTTATCCCGCATATGGAAGGGGCCCCTTCACGCGTTGATCCCGTCTCCACAGCGTTTCCCCACCGGAATACCCCTTTTCTGCTGAATCTTCATACCAGGTGGCGGGAGACTTCAGATGATGAGCGTTGTATGAAGTGGGCAAGGGATTTTCATGATGCCACCCGGCCCTTTAGTCAGGGTGTCTATGTGAACTTCCTGAGTGAAGAGGGAAGTGATCGAGTCAGAGAAGCCTATACCGAAGAGGTCTGGGACCGGCTTGTAAAGGCTAAGAAGCGCTGGGATCCGGAGAATGTGTTCCAGATGAATCAGAATATTCCACCTGAATAGCCTAAGCTAAAATTTCAGGCCTACTCACTGAGTAAGTATTCATAGGGCAGAAAGTCGGCGATCCGCTGTTTGGACATCTCTCCTGTCCAAATAATGGGTGTGGGATCGAAATACCCATCCTGCTGAAAAAGAACCCTACCATCAAGAAAGGAGATATAGCTGAGATTGGCGTAATAATCGATGGTCAGGTCCTCATAGTAGCGGAGGTATTTCCTCCCCTGAATATCCTGAAATACAATATCATCATATGACAGTATCGATCTGGACCTGGTAGAGCTAAGGGCAAACTCTGATTCTACTAATGTATTAGCCCAGAGCGCTCTGAAGAAATGCTGACAGGATCCAGTATAGGCATTGGCTCTTCTTCGTTCATAATGCAGCCTACTCTCCTCATCGTCCACCAGGTCGCGATTAAAAATAATGCTCCCTGTAAAAAGCATCGTTTTGGTTTTTCGCTCATATTCGAAACGTTCGAGGTGATAGCTGATGATGTACCCCAAAGAAAGGTTTTGGATAACAATGGGTGCTGAAGCAAAAGCTATCAGTGTATCCCTGTCGGAGGCATAGTTAAAACTTATGTCCTCAGGGTTCAGTATATGACATTTGCGGGCATTGACGGAAAGTCCGATAAACTCATTTCTGAATATTCTCATATTGACTCTTCTTCTCCTGACCAGAGATTTGGTGCTAACAGTCACCTCATCAATATCGAAGAGTTTCCTGACCAGCTTTACCTGGTGCTGCTCACCAGGAACAAATTCACTGATTGAAGCTGATGCATAGCCTACTGCACTGATGGTCAGCGGCCTGGTAGCATACTTTGAAATATCCAATTCGAAATGTCCTTGCTCATCGGTGGTGGTCCCCACAAAGGTCCCATTGAAAAAAACCGATGCGAAATCGATGGGTTCTCTACTTTCCTGGTCCAGCACAGTGCCCGTAATTACCTGAGCACAAGTAAGTGTTCCCAGTAGACCAAACAGAATGGAAAATAGAATTCGGTTCATGCACTGAAGTTCATCTTTATTCCTAAGTAATACAAGAATAGGTCTGTTCTTTTCTAACTGTGAAATTGTTTATATATGAATTCTGTTGTAGTTTTAAAGAAGCTAAGACGAACTAAAACCAAACTACTGACTAAACCCTGCAACAATGAAAAAAATCCTCCTGCTTTGTTTGATTATACCCATGCTCATTGGCAGTTGTACCCAGGAAAAAACATCTCCCATGGAAGGCGCATGGAAACTAGCTTATGAATATGAAGTAAAAGGAGAATCTTCAACACTCCTTTTTCCGGGAGTTTCTCAAGGAAGCGAAATTAAGATGTGGTCGGGAGACAGATGGGCGCTTGTGGGTGTCTTTTTTGAAGATTCGACTATCACCGACAATTTTGGTGGAGGAAAATTTACCATTGAAGGCACCAATTACCAGGAAATTGTTGGATATCATAGTGCCAAGCAATACCTGGGGCAGACCGTTAAACTATATCTTGAGATCAAGAACGACACCCTTACCCAGATCTGGCCTGTTGATGAGCAGGGAGTTCCTGTCGCAAGTCTCCACTACATGGAGAAATGGGTGAGGTTTGAATAAGCTTCCTCAGCTCCATTGATTTCTTTAGGCCAATTCCTTTAGCGCAGACTTCAGATCAGCAGTGTGGTTTAAACACCCGTATACAACACACTCCCTGCAGGTCTCATTTTTACAGATTAACCCCTTTGAACTGGCTTCCCAGCAGGGTGCTGAATTGGATATGTATCCCTCACACTTTAGCCTGTCTTTGCTTGAACACTTCATAACTTCCCAGCAGGGGATCATGGAAAACAAGGCCCTGATACCAGCGAAGTTTAAGCCCTTTTCCTTGATAAGATAGTGAATGTGTTTCAGCCTGTTTACATCATTCATTGAGAAAAGGTGCCGTTTGCTATCAAGCTTGAATGGAATCAGCAGTCCCTTCTCAATATATTGTCGGATTGAATGCGACGGAATCCCGGAAAGCTTTGAGGTAATTCCCAGGGTTAGCATAGCATGGTTTGAATCCGGAGATATCTCTTTATTCATCTCTCTCTTTAATTATACTTTTAAATATAGGCATATTTCCAAAACAGTATTAAAAAGGCCGTCTCATGATTTAAACGAGACGGCCTCTTCAACATGATGAATAAATACCAAGTGCTATGAATAGTTACTTCATCAATATAAGCTTGTCCACAGAAGTTAAACTACCTGCAGTAACTTTAACAAAATAGTAGCCGGCTTTCACATCTTCACCGGAACTGCTCTTGCCATCCCAGTAAATAACCTGGCTTCCATTTGAGTAAGTTTTACCAGTCTCCATGTAAACAACCTGTCCGGTTGCATTGTAAATGCTCATTTCAACTTCCGCACTGGAAGGAAGGTTTACATTGATCATAGTTTCACCGCCTGAAGGATTCGGGTAAATACCCATGCGAAGCTCATCGGTGGTGTTTGGAACATTAGTAGCCCACTGATGCATCCCTACCGATCCAGCTACTGCCTCATCCAGGGTCTTATCAGGAATCCCATCTCCTGCATCATTGTTGTGGCAGCCCAGGCATGAATATGCAGGGCTTAGAGATGCTTTTCTTTCATCATCATCTCTTACAGCACTCCCATCTGCAATGAACATGGATGCGGTGTCGGGAGTGATCGCAAGAAGGTGTGAACGTACATCCCCTTTGAATCCGCTTCCTCCCCTCGTAGTTCCTGATTTCGCAGCATATGGCATATGGCAGTCAAGGCAGGTTGCACCAACTCCATGGTTCACTGTAGCTACCTGGGCACTGTGACATTCACCACAGTTCTTGATGATTCCTTCGCCGTCCCAGATCACTCTTTTGTGTGGATCATGGCAGGTAATACAGGTAAGCCCGCTTTCCATATGTAAGGAGGATGCCATCTCGTCCCATTGCTCATGATGTTTTACGAATCCACCACTTGCATCAATCTTGTTGGTATAACCCCGGTTGTGACAGGTCCCACAGAGGAAGTTAACATCATCTCCCTCCGGATCCGGAGTCTGAACTGTTCCATATCTTTCCAGTCCGCCAATGCTGTTATCGAGGTGAGCAAATTCATAGACTAGGTCGATGTCATCTGCCGACATGCTTGATGCGTGATCACTTCCGGGCCCATGACAGCCTTCGCATCCAACTCCACCTTCTGTGAATGTTCCAAGACCGTCAACACCTGCGAGCCAGCTGCTGGCAGTATCTCCTCCAGTGGTATGGCATTTGAAACAACCATAGTTGTAAATCTTCTCATCACCGGGATGATAATCGACCCAACCGTGGTCCTCACCTCCAAAAAAATTCATCTGGTTATGACCCAGCCCGGTAGAAAATGCACTTCCGGCTGTACCAACAATATGACCATCGGTTCCGACAAACCTGGCTTTCCAGCCATACCCGCCTATCACACCCCCAATATCACTCCAGGTATGAGAACCATCACCCAGGCTGTCCATGTACTGATCCTGAAAGTTTACGGCTTCAGCAGGATAAGTTGGAGCAACACCACCTGTAATAATGGTGAACTTATAGGGGTGGCCTGAAGCTACCCAGTCGTCGTATTTAGTTTGATGACAAGCTGCACAGGCCGCCGATCCAACGAATTCAGCCTCCGTAGCCTCATCAGACTCTACCGTTGAAAGGGGGGTGGTAGAGTTACTGCTAAGCAGGAAAAACGCACCTAACAATAGTGCCGGTGCAGCAAAATAGAGTAAAAGTTTCTTCATAGCTAAGAGTTTAAATGGTTTAGTTTTCAGATCAATAAACACTGCAATGTGTATTATTAAATACTGTTTTTATGACTGTAGTAATGTAGCTTTGATAAACTTCTATTGCCAGTTTTCCTGATGCGGAAATCTATGTAAA
>QMPQ01000104.1 GCA_003648635.1 Bacteroidota bacterium
CTTCAGCAACGGCCTCTTCAGCAACAACTTCCTCAACAGCCTCTTCAGCAACAGGCTCTTCTACAGCCTCTTCAGCAACAACTTCCTCAACAGCCTCTTCAGCAACGGCCTCTTCAACTACAACTTCTTCTTCAACTACAACTTCTTCTTCGGCTACAACTTCTTCTTCAGCTACAGCAGTCTCTACAGAATCTGCTCCTTCTTCGGTCTTTTTCTTGCTTCCACCACGACGACGACGGCTTGTTGACTTCTTCGCTGCAGCTTTTTCGGCCAGCAGATGCTCGTTGAAGTCCACCAGTTCCATCATGCACATATCGGCATTATCGCCCAGGCGATTGCCCAAACGGATGATCCTTGTATATCCACCGGGACGGTCAGCCACTTTAGATGACACCTCGCGGAAAAGTTCCGTGACTGCCTCTTTATCCTGCAGATAGCTAAATGCCACCCTGCGGGAGTGGGTTGAATCGTCTTTGCTCCTGGTGATCAAAGGTTCGATATATCTTTTAAGTGCCTTGGCTTTGGCTGTTGTTGTTTCGATCCGCTTGTGCATAATCAGCGAACATGCCATATTGGACAACATGGCCTTTCGGTGTGCACTCGTCCTCCCTAAGTGATTAAAACTCTTTCTATGTCTCATTGCAATTAATCCTTGTCCAGTTTGTATTTACTTGTATCCATTCCGAAGGTCAGGTTCATGTTCACCAGGAGCTCTTCAAGCTCAGTGAGCGACTTCTTACCAAAGTTCCTGAATTTCAGCAGATCGTTCTTGTTGAATTTTACCAGGTCGCCCAGAGTATCTACCTCGGCAGCCTTCAGGCAGTTGAGTGCCCTGACAGAAAGATCCAGATCAACCAGCTTGGCTTTCAGCAGCTGGCGCATATGCAGAACCTCTTCGTCAAACTCCTCGTTAGCGAATTTCTCATCGGTATCGAGGGTAATCTTCTCATCGGAGAAGAGCATAAAGTGGTAGATAAGAATCTTAGCGGCCTCTTTCAGCGCCTCTTTGGGATGAATGGATCCGTCGGTCTCTATCTCAAACACCAGTTTTTCGTAGTCGGTCTTCTGCTCTACACGATAATTCTCAATGTCAAACCTGACATTCTTAATGGGTGTAAAGATGGAATCCACAGCGATCAGTCCAAATTCAGCCTCAGCAGGTTTGTTTTCATCTGCGGGGACATATCCGCGTCCCTTGCTGACAGAAACTTCCATCTGCAGTTTCACATCCTTCTCCATGTGGCATATCACCAGCTCTGGATTCAGCACTTTGAATCCGCTGAGGAAACGCTGCAGGTCTCCGGCCTTGAATTCTTCCTGGCCGGTAAGGGTAACGACGACTTTCTCATCGTTTACATCTTCGATCTGTTTTTTGAAGCGTACCTGCTTCAGATTCAGAATAATTTCTGTTAGATCCTCGATAACGCCAGTGATCGTGGAAAACTCGTGTTCAACACCATCAATCTTGATATTGGTAATGGCATACCCCTCCAGTGAGGAGAGCAGGATGCGCCTTAGGGCGTTTCCTACGGTAATACCATAGCCGGGCTCGAGTGGGCGGAACTCAAATTTACCGAACCTGTCATCAGCGTCAAGCATGATGACCTTATCTGGTTTTTGAAAAGCTAAAATGGCCATAATACGAATATGATTATATTATTTTGAATAAAGTTCAACGATGAGCTGCTCCTTGATGTTCTCTGGAATATCCTCCCGCTCGGGACGATTCAGAAATTTACCTGTCATGGAAGCCTCATCAAATTCGAGCCATGTTGATGACCCGTACCGGGCAGTGCTAAGTGCATCTGTAATCACCTCCAGTGATTTGGAACGCTCTCTTACACCAATAGATTCACCTGGTTTAAGTGTGTAAGAAGGAATATTCACGATATCACCATTTACAGTGATATGCCTGTGAGTAACAAGCTGACGGGCACCGGCACGTGTGTTTGACAGACCCACTCTGTAAACCACGTTATCGAGCCTCGACTCCAGCAACTGAAGGAGTACCTCACCGGTTACACCCTTACTCCTGGAAGCCTTGTCAAACATATTCCTAAACTGCTTCTCCAACACACCATATGTATACTTGGCCTTCTGCTTCTCTTTCAACTGAATACCATATTCAGAAGCTTTGCGTCTTCTTTTGTTGTTCCCGTGCATTCCCGGGGGATAGTTCTTTTTTTCGAACGATTTGTCGGCCCCGAAAATGGGATCTGAAAATTTACGAGCAATTTTGGTTCTTGGACCTCTGTATCTTGCCATCTATTTATCTAATTAATTGTTTATAATCCTCATCAGCCTGGTACGTTACCTTAAAGCTGAATTATACCCTCCGCCTCTTGGCAGGACGGCAGCCGTTGTGCGGCAGCGGTGTCACATCCATAATCTCCATGACCTCTATACCAGAAGCATGAATGTTACGGATAGCACTTTCCCTTCCCGATCCGGGTCCCTTTACGAATACCTTCACCTTCCTGAGACCCAGGTCGTAAGCCACCTTGGCACAGTTCTGTGCTGCCATTTGAGCAGCATAGGGAGTATTCTTCTTGGAACCCCTGAAACCCATTTTACCGGATGAGGCCCAGGAGATAACCTGGCCCTGGTTGTTGGTCAGGGAGATAATAATATTGTTAAAGGAGGCGTGAATATGCGCCTGCCCTGTAGCTTCAACCTTAACTGTTCGCTTTTTTGACGATCCTGTCTTCTTAGCCATATCCTCTTACTCTTATTTGGTTGCTTTCTTCTTATTTGCTACTGTCTTTCTCCTTCCCTTACGGGTACGGGCATTGTTCTTGGTACTCTGTCCGCGTGTTGGAAGACCAATACGGTGACGGATACCACGGTAGGAACCAATGTCCATCAGACGTTTGATATTCAGCTGAATGGATGATCTGAGTTCACCCTCAACCTTAATCTCTTCAGATTCATTGATCGCCTTCCTGATTGCTGCGATCTGGTCATCATTCCAGTCTTGCACTTTGATATTGCGATCGACGCCTGCAGTATCAAGAATGGATTGTGCACGGCTGCGACCAATACCATAAATATAAGTCAGGCTTATTTCACCTCTTTTGTTTTTGGGCAGGTCAACACCAACTATTCTAGCCATAATGCTCTCTTGTTTTTTTTATAAAATCTTTATCCCTGACGTTGTTTGAACTTGGGATTCTTCTTGTTAATAACGTACAAGCGTCCTTTCCTCCTGACGATTTTGCAGTCGGCGCTACGCTTTTTAACAGATGCTCTTACTTTCATATCGTATATATTATCTTTCTAACTTCTTAACTATCAACGTTCGCGTAGCGAACTTACTAACTCCGCTACTTGTAGCGGAATGAAATCCTTCCTTTTGTCAAATCATAGGGCGACATCTCCACTTTAACACGATCGCCTGGTAACAATTTAATGTAATGCATTCTCATCTTACCTGAGATATGGGCTGTAATAACGTGTCCATTTTCCAGCTCCACCCGGAACATTGCATTTGACAATGCCTCGGTGATCACACCATCCTGCTCAATAGAAGCTTGTTTTGCCATTTATTTGCTCTGTTTTAATAACTCATCGTCAATATATGAGAAGGTTGATAGTACATCTGCCTTCCCTTTATCTATTGCCACTGCCCATTCAAAGTGAGCTGATGGCTTTTTGTCTGCCGTGCGAATGGTCCAACCGTCCGGATCCTGTTTGATCTGTCTGCGTCCCATATTGATCATTGGTTCGATGCAGATCACCATCCCCTTTTTCAATTTAGGGCCGGTTCCTCTTCTTCCGTAGTTGGGAACTTCAGGTGCTTCATGTAAATGACGCCCCAGTCCATGCCCGACCATCTCCCTGACCACTGTGTACCCCATGCTCTCTGCGTGGTTCTGAACAGCGTTTCCTATATCGCCGATCCGCTTTCCTTCCACCGCCTGCTCAACTCCCTTCTGGAGACACTCGCGTGTTATGTCTAAAAGTCTGCGAACCTCTGCACTCACCTCTCCTACTTCGAAGCTGAATGCCGTATCACCATAGAATCCGTTCTTGACCACGCCGCAGTCGACCGAAAGTTGGTCGCCCTCCTTCAGAATCACCTTCTCTGAAGGGATTCCATGTACAACCTCCGAATTAACAGAGGTGCAAAGCGTCTTCGGATATCCCTGGTAACCCAGGAATCCGGGGACAGCCCCGTGGTCGCGGATAAAGGCTTCTGCTATCTGGTCGAGCCTTTCGGTGGACACGCCTGGCTTGATAAATTTAGCAAGCTCGGCAAGTGTAAGCGAAACAAGCAAGTTGCTCTCTCGCATCAACTCAATTTCGTCCGCAGTCTTAATTAAAATCATCAAAGAACGTTATACTCTCTTCTTATATGGCAGCTGCACTGCCAGTCCGGCCTTTAATCCTGCCCGACTTGGTTAATCCGTCGTAGTGACGCATTAACAAATGACTTTCGATTTGTTGCAGTGTATCGAGGATTACACCCACCATAATCAGGAGCGATGTTCCACCAAAAAACTGCGCAAAACTCTGGTTTACGCCAGCCAACATTGCGAAGGCGGGCATAATGGCCACAACAGCAAGGAAAAATGAACCCGGAAGGGTGATCCTGGACATAACAGCATCCAGGAACTCAGCGGTCTTACGTCCCGGTTTCACCCCGGGAATAAATCCGCCATTCTTTTTCATATCCTCAGCCATCTGGGTGGGATTCACTGTTATGGCTGTATAGAAATAGGTAAAGAGGATAATCAGCATGGCATTGGTAAAGTTGTACCAGAACCCGACAGGGTTGCTAAATACAGCTGCAAAACCAGATGCTGCATCAGCCTTGGCAAAACCAGCCACGGTGATGGGAATGAACATAAAGGCCTGAGCAAAGATGATAGGCATTACACCGGCTGCATTCACCTTCAGGGGAATGTACTGGCGTACACCACCATATTGCTTGTTACCTACAATACGTTTTGCATATTGGACCGGTATTCTTCGTGTACCCTGAACCAGCAGAATAGTAAGCATGAATACCACAAACATGATCAGCACTTCCACCATGAAAGCTACCAGTCCACCGCCCTGTTGCTCGAGCTTTGAAAGGAACTCCATGCCCAGTGATTGTGGCAGGCGGGCAATGATTCCGATCATAATGATCAGCGAAATACCGTTTCCGATTCCTTTGTCAGTGATCCGTTCACCCAGCCACATGATAAACATGGTTCCTGCAGTCAGGATAACCATGGCTCCCATACGTGAGAATATGGGTGAAAAAGCTTCAGCTGGAAGCGAATAACGAAGGCTGGTAATATAACTGAGTCCCTGGGGAATCAGAATAGCCACGGTCAGGTACCTGGTAATCTGGTTGATCTTTCTTCTTCCGCTCTCTCCTTCACGCTGTAACTTCTGGAAATAAGGAACGGCAATACCCAGCAACTGCACCACAATCGATGCAGAGATATAGGGCATGATACCAAGTCCGAAAATGGAAGCCCTTGCAAAGGCTCCACCTGTAAAGAGGTTAAGAAGATCAAGAATACCTGCACCTCCCTGTCGGTTTTTGGCCATGCTGGAGATAATCACCGGATCGATCCCTGGCAACACGACGTGCGTACCCAGTCGATAGATCAGGATGATGCCAAGGGTATATATAATCCTTGACCTCAGGTCCTCAATCCTCCAGATATTCTTTATGGTTTCAATAAACTTTTTCATCAGTTGTTATTTATTTTCATCTGATTTGATCAGATGGTCTCCACTGTTCCTTGTACCGCCTCAATAGCTGTTACCGCTGATTTAGAAAATGCATGCGCTTTTACGTTCAGCTTGGTCTTCAGTTCGCCGTTTCCGAGGATCTTTACAAGGCTGTTCTTCCTTGCCAGTCCGGCTTCCACCAGGAGATCCACATCGATATCGGTGATCTTCTTTGCATCGGCCAGTTCCTGGAGTGTACTGATGTTAATTCCCTTATACTCCTTGCGGTTGATATTTTTAAAACCAAATTTGGGAACCCTGCGCTGCAGCGGCATCTGTCCACCTTCAAATCCGGTCTTACGGGAGTAACCCGAACGGGACTTCTGTCCTTTGTGACCGCGTGTGGCAGTACCACCAGTACCCGAACCCTGTCCGCGCCCAAGCCTTTTCTTAGTCTTGGTAGAACCCTTTGCCGGTTTTAAATTGCTTAAATCCATCTTATATACTTTTAACTTCTTAACTATTTAACTTCCTCAACTACCACCAGGTGCAGTACCTTTTGAACCATGCCCCGAATCTGAGGAGTGGCTTCCACTTCAATGGTCTGGTGAAGCTTTCTTAGACCAAGTGCCTCTAATGTTCTTTTCTGCCTGACTGGCTTCTTGATGGCACTTTTTACCTGGGTAACTTTAATTTTTCCCATCCTTTAATTGAATTAACCGTTAAAAACTTTATCCAGTGAAACCATCCTTTGCTGTGCAACAGCATTGGCATCCCTTAGCTCGAGAAGGGCAGCGAAAGTGGCCTTCACAAGGTTGTGGGGGTTGGATGAACCTTTACTCTTGGCCAGTACATCCTTCACACCAACACTCTCCAATACGGCACGCATCGCACCGCCAGCCTTCACACCTGTACCACTGGAAGCAGGCTTGATAAATACCTTGGCTCCGCCGTACTTTCCGTACTGCTCATGGGGAATGGTGCCTTTGATGATGGGGACCTTAATCAGGTTCTTCTTGGCATCTTCCATACCTTTGGCTATAGCTGTGGTTACTTCATTTGCCTTACCCAGTCCGTGTCCTACAATGCCGTCTTCGTTTCCTACCACAACAATGGCGGAGAAACTGAAGGTACGGCCACCCTTGGTCACCTTGGTTACACGCTGAATGCTAACCAGGCGGTCCTTTAAATCGAGGTCACTTGTCTTAACTTTTCTGATACCTGTTGACATATCTTTTCTTTATATTTTAAGTCCGCTTTTCCTGGCAGCATCAGCCAAATTCTTTACCCTGCCATGGTACAGATAGCCGTTCCGGTCGAAAACGACTGATTCAATTCCTTTTTCCTTTGCTTTCTCAGCAAGGCGTTTGCCCACCAGTTTGGCCTGGTCGATCTTGTTCACCTTCTGCGAAGCAATCTCTTTCTCTTTTGAAGATGCCGATACAAGTGTCTGACCACTTACATCATCAACCAGCTGTACATAGATCTGCTTGTTGCTGCGGTAAACCGTCATACGGGGGCGTTCTCCGCTTCCGGAGAGCCTTTTGCGGATCCTGTACTTGATTCTCTGCCTTCTGTCTGCTTTTGTTAAAGCCATCGTACTATTGTGTTTAACTATTTTATTTTCTTCTATTCAACCAGGCACTATACGCTTGCTGCCTTACCAGCCTTACGTCGTAGTTGTTCACCCACAAACTTGATACCTTTGCCTTTGTAAGGCTCCGGCGGACGAAATGAGCGAATCTTGGCGGCCACCTCTCCGATCAGCTGCTTGTCGATGCTGGTCAGTGTAATAACGGGGTTGGCACGCCTTTCAGTTACGGCTTCCACCTTTACCTCGGCGGGCATCTGGATAAAGATATCGTGCGAAAAGCCAAGGCTCAGCTCCAGGCGGTTGTTGCCCTTAACTTCGGCCCGGTATCCAACACCCACCAGCTCCTGCTTGATGGTGTATCCTTCTGAAACACCAATGACCATGTTGTTCATAAGTGAACGATATAGTCCGTGCTTCGCTTTGTGATCCTTCACCTCTGAGGACCTGGAAACACTTATCTGGTTGTCCTCCGCCTTCACAGTAATATTCTTGTCCACCTGCTGCTGCAGTTCACCCTTGGGTCCTTTCACAGTAACCAGGTTGTCGCTGTCTACCTCGATACTTACGCCTGCCGGGAGGTCAATGGGTAAAATTCCTATCCTTGACATATGCTTGTTCTCTTAATCAATTAATATACATAACATAGTACCTCTCCGCCAACGTTCAGGCTACGGGCTTCCTTATCGGTCATCATGCCCTGGGAGGTTGATATAATAGCTACGCCGAGTCCGTTAAGCACCCTGGGAAGATGGTTACTGTCCACATACTTCCTCAATCCGGGCTTACTTATGCGCTGCAAGGACTTGATGGCATTTGCTTTAGTTTCGGGATGGTATTTCAGGGCAATCTTGATGCTTCCCTGGGGACCTTCCTCTTCAAATTTGTAGTTCAGGATATAGCCCTTATCGAAAAGAATGCGGGTCATGTCCTTTTTCATATTGGATGCAGGAATTTCCACCACTTTGTGATTGGCCATTACAGCATTTCGGATGCGGGTCAGATAGTCTGCAATCGGATCTGTCATTTTTTCTCTCTCTTTATAAATTCTTTAAACCAATATTTACCAGCTGGCCTTTTTAATTCCGGGAATTAAACCCTGGGAAGCCATCTCCCGGAAGGTAATCCTGCTGATACCGAACTGACGCATATATCCTTTGGGACGACCTGTCAGTTTACAACGGTTGTGAAGCCTGGTGGGATTTGAATTGCGTGGCAACCTGCTCAGTCCCACATAATCGCCTTCGGCTTTCAGTTTTGCTCTTTTCTCAGCGTACTTTTCAACCAGTTTCTGACGCTTCACTTCGCGAGCTTTCATTGATTCTTTGGCCATTGCTCTATTTTTTATCGTTTTTAAACGGAATACCAAATGCTTTGAGCAGTGCTGCTCCCTCTTCATCTGTTGCTGCAGAGGTTACAAAGGTAATCTCCAGTCCCATGATCTTGCTGATCTTGTCAATATCAATCTCGGGGAAGATGATCTGCTCGGTGATTCCCATGGTGTAATTTCCACGTCCGTCGAACTTGGATGAAACACCTTTGAAATCGCGGATTCTTGGCAGCGCCACTACAACCAGTCGCTCCAGGAATTCGTACATACGCTCGCGACGAAGGGTTACCTTCACGCCGATGGGCATGCCGCGGCGAAGCTTGAAGTTCGAGATATCCTTGGAAGAAGTGGTCTGTACCGCCTTCTGTCCGGCTATCAGGGTCAATTCCTCCTGTGTAACATCAATCAGTTTCTTGTCGGCAATTGCCTGACCAACACCACTGTTAAGCACAATCTTCTGAAGGCGTGGGGTTTGCATCACTGATGAATATGCGAACTGCTCCATCAGGGCAGGTACGATCTCATCGGTATATTTCTTCTGTAAACCAGCTATGTATTTCTTATCCATTACTTGATCTCCTCACCTGATTTTTTGGCATAACGCACCAATTTGTTTTTATCATTGAGTTTTCTGCCAATACGGGTGGCCTCTCCACTGGAAGGGTCCACAAGGTTCAGGTTGGAAATATGTACAGGAGCTTCCTGCTTGGTGATTCCACCCTGGGGATTGTTGGCATTGGGTTTGGTATGCTTGGATACCATATTTACACCCTCTACGATGGCCCGGCCTTTGCTACGGTTAACATTCAGGACCCTGCCCTTTTGTCCCTTGTATTCGCCACTGTTGACGAACACCTGGTCACCCTTTTTAATATGTAATTTCTTCTGCATGGGAATGATCATTTACTATTTTATAATACCTCAGGTGCCAGTGATACAATTTTCATATGATGATCCCTGAGTTCCCTGGCAACAGGCCCGAAAATACGGGTTCCGCGCATCTCATCCAGGTTGTTCAGCAATACCACAGCATTGTCGTCGAACCGGATGTATGATCCATCCTTACGCCTGATCTCCTTCCTGGTTCTTACTACAACCGCCTTGGATACGGTGCCTTTCTTCACTTCACCTGAAGGAATGGCGCTCTTCACGGTAACAACCACTTTGTCACCAATGGAAGCATAGCGCTTCTTTGTTCCGCCAAGTACGCGGATAACCAGAACCTCTTTGGCTCCACTGTTATCGGCTACGGCTAATCTACTCTCTTGTTGTACCATCTTACTTAGCTCTTTCGATAATTTCTAATAATCTCCACCTCTTGTTCTTGCTCAGTGGCCTGGTCTCGCTGATCTTCACAGTATCGCCCACATTGCATGTGTTTTCCTCATCATGAGCCATAAACTTGGAGGTCTTGTTCACGAATTTGCCGTAAATGGGGTGCTTTAATTTCTGCTTCACAGAGATCACAATGGACTTTTCCATGTTGCTGCTCACCACAACACCAATACGTTCGCGTCTTGTATTTCTTGTCGTTTCCATATTCAATTTTACTTTGCGGACTGCTCCTGGATTTGCCTGGATCTTACTTCCGTCTTCAACCTGGCGATATTCCTGCGTGTCTCAACGATCTTATTGGGGTTGTCAAGTGGAGAAACCGCATGGTTCATTTTCATGCGAACCATCAGGGTCTCTTCGCTTTCGAGGCGCTCTTGCAACTCCTGTATTGATAACTCTTTAATTTCTGAACTTTTCATCTTTCCTTTTCTAGCTGATGATATCTACTCTTCTGTATAATCCCTGCGAACCACAAACTTGGTGGTGATGGGAAACTTCTGTGCTCCAAGGCGCAATGCCTCTTTTGCTACCTCGAAGGGTACACCTTCAAGTTCGAAGATCATTCTTCCCGGAGTAATGGGATAAACAAATCCTTCTGGGGCACCTTTACCTTTACCCATACGAACCTCTGCAGGCTTCTTGGTAATGGGCTTTGCTGGAAAAATACGGATCCAGAGCTGACCTTCCCTCTTCATATGACGGGTGATGGCCTGACGGGCTGCCTCAATCTGACGACCGGTAATCCATGCACTCTCCACTGCTTTGATACCAAAACTACCGAATGCGAGCTGATTTCCCCTCTGAGCGTTTCCTTTCATGCGCCCCTTCTGCATTCTCCTGTATTTGGTTTTCTTCGGTTGTAACATTGTATAAAATTTTCCTGATTATACTTTCTAAGACTGTCCTAACTAGTTTCTCCGGTCACGGTGATCACCACGGTGGTCACGATCTTTCCTTGGTCCCCTTCCGCCACCTTTGGGCTTCACGTTGCTGGCCCCGATGTTGGGACTCAGGTCGCGCTTTCCAAAGATCTCGCCATTGCAGATCCATACTTTGATTCCAATTACACCTACTTTGGTGTGTGCTTCGGCCAGTGCGTAGTCGATATCGGCACGCAGTGTGTGAAGTGGAATCCGGCCATCTTTATAAGACTCGGAACGGGCCATTTCGGCTCCACCCAGGCGGCCACTGATCAGTACTTTGATGCCATCGGCTCCCATACGCATGGTAGAGGCAACACTCATCTTAATGGCTCTACGGAAGGAGATCTTACCTTCTATCTGGCGGGCAATGTTGTTGGCAACGATGGTTGCATCCAGTTCGGGACGCTTCACTTCGAAGATATTGATCTGAACCTCCTTATTGGTAAGTTTCTTCAATTCTTCCTTCAGTTTGTCCACTTCCTGGCCACCTTTACCGATGATAATACCCGGACGGGCTGTATTTACGGTAACGGTGATAAGCTTCAGCGTACGCTCAATGATAATCTTGGAAATGCTGGCTTTGGCCAGACGGGCATTCAGGTATTCCCTGATTTTGTGGTCCTCAACAAGCTTGGTAGAGTAGTCTTTTCCACCGTACCAGTTGGAGTCCCATCCTTTGATGATTCCCAGACGATTACCTATCGGATTTACTTTTTGTCCCATCTATGCTTGATTTTCTTGTTCCTGTAAAACTTCTTCTTGAGCGCTTACATCCGTGCTGGCCACTGCAATGGTTACGTGGTTTGAACGCTTCTTGATCCTGTGTGCCCTTCCCTGGGGAGCAGGCTGGATTCTTTTAAGGGTTCTGGATACATCCACTTTAGCCACTTTTACAAGCAGGTTGCTCTCTTCAATTCTTGCTCCCTCATTTTTGGCCTGCCAGTTGGCAATGGCCGACAGCAAAAGCTTTTCAACTTTGCGGGAAGCCTCCTTGGAGGAGAATTTCAACATATCCAGTGCCTTGTTCACCTCAACACCCTTGATCATATCGGTTACCAGCCGCATTTTGCGGGGAGAAGTTGGACAGTTACGCAGTACAGCTATGTACTGATTCTGCCTCTCCTCTTTCATCTGATTCGCTCTGTTTCTTTTTCTTGCACCCATTTCTATAGGATTATAATATCATCGCTGCTTTCCACCGTGACCCCTGAACATGCGGGTAGGTGCAAATTCACCTAATTTGTGTCCCACCATGTTCTCAGTAACATATACCGGGATAAACTTGTTTCCGTTATGAACGGCAATGGTATGGCCCACAAAATCCGGAGAGATTACAGACCTTCTCGACCAGGTTTTGATCACTGACTTCTTCCCGGAATCGTTCATATCCAGAACGCGCTTCTCCAGCTTGAAATCGATAAATGGTCCTTTTTTCAGTGAACGGCTCATGCTCTATCTATTTTTTTGATTTTCTCTTTTCAACAATGTATCTATCTGAATACTTCTTCTTGGCGCGAGTCTTATACCCTTTGGCCGGCATTCCGTTCCTTGAGCGGGGATGTCCACCTGAAGCACGGCCTTCACCACCACCCATTGGGTGATCAACCGGGTTCATGGCGACTCCACGTACGCGGGGACGACGACCCTTCCAGCGTGAACGACCAGCTTTACCTGACTTCTCCAGAGCGTGGTCCCCATTGGATGTAACACCAATAGTAGCACGGCATGTGGTCAGAACCATCCTGGATTCCCCGGAAGGGAGCTTGATGATGGCGTACTTGCCATCCCTCGAAGTCAGTGTTCCGTAAGATCCGGCACTACGTGCAAGCATTCCGCCTTTTCCTGGCTTCAGCTCGATGTTATGTATATCTGTTCCCAGGGGAATGTTAGCCAGTGTAAGGGTGTTACCCAGTTCCGGTGCTGCCTTCTCGCCCGATACAATTGTCTGTCCCACCTTAAGTTTCTCAGGAGCAATGATGTAACGCTTCTCACCATCGGCATATATTACCAGTGCAATCCTGGCAGAGCGGTTTGGATCATACTCGATGCTCTTTACAGTAGCATCCATATTGTCCTTGTCCCGCTTGAAGTCGATAAGACGATACCTTTTCTTGTGACCACCACCGAGGTAGCGCATGGTCATTTTACCGGTATTGTTACGACCGCCACTCTTCTTGATAGGCTTGAGCAGACTTTTCTCCGGTTTTATACCTGGAGTCAAATCATCGTTGGCAGAGATCTCCTTAAATCGCTGACCCGGGGTTGTGGGATTATACTTTTTAATTGCCATCTTTCCTAAATGTTGCTATAAAAATCAATTACTTCACCTTCGGCCAGGGTAACCACTGCCTTCTTGTAGGATCCGGTTTGTCCCACGGAGACGCCACTCTTTGTATGACGCTGTTTGCGTTTCCCGGCATAGCGCATGGTGTTCACATCCGCTACCTTCACATCGTAAAGCTCCTCAACTGCCTGCTTGATCTGCAGTTTGTTGGCATCTTTCGCTACGACGAAACCATACCTGTTAAAGTCCTCCCCCAGGGCAGTCATCTTCTCGGTTACTATGGGCTTAATTAAAATATTCATGGTCTGTTCGATTCCTTACGTTTAACTATTCTTCTGCAGAACGTCAAGTGAACTCTCGACAAATAA